>JBAXHT010000004.1 GCA_037138755.1 Armatimonadota bacterium
AGTCTTGAGTCTTGAGTCTTGAGTCTTGAGTCTTGAGTCTTGAGTCTTGAGTCTTCAGTTCTCAGTTCTCAGTTTTCAGCTTTCGGTCTCTAGGCTGTAGTCTGATGATGGGTCCGAGTTTGTTTAAGACTCAAGACTCAAACAGTCCACGGCTTCATCTCTCCCAACTCATTCCCCTTTTCGTCGATCCTCATCGAGCCGAGCTTGAGCATCGGGACTGGGACTGGCGGAATGGCAGTACAGAGGACTTGGGCTCGGAGGTTGATGAAGTCGACTGAGCGGAGGAAGCCGTAGCCGAAGTCATCGCCGGAAAGTTTCGCGAACGAGCATAGGACGCCCTCGTAGACTCCTGGCGATACAAAGTGGGCGCGAGCGCAGCCGGTGACGTCGAGTGCGGTGCTAATGACATCATCGCTGAACTCTTCGTCGGTGACGAGGTAAAGCGTGGTTCCGGATACTTCGACGTAGGCTCCATCGAGCCCGAGCTTGGTCTTTCTGGCTTCTCCGATAGGGTTTCCCGCGCCAAGGCGTGAACCGCTTAACACTGTCTCAGAAAGATCAACCGAGTGCTCCTCGCACTTCTCGATCATGCTCAGCCATTGAGCCTTTCTTTGGGCAGCCTGAACGGTTGAAGGAAGAGACTTTTCGAGATCGACTTCTTCGAACGAGCCGGAGAGACGTCCACTGAATCCAGCGTTGACCAGCAGGCGATCGGGCTTGATGAGTTGCAGTAGAAGTTGAGTTGTCTGGCGGAGAACTGGCGTGACCCGGTACGGGTAGAGCTGAATTACAAGGTTGGGAGTCGCGATCTCCATTGCCTCGACTAACGCCGCGACGACCAGGTGGGGAGCTTTCTGAGGATCGAGAGAGCCGTAGAATCCGTCGAAAACGGGCTTCTCGCCGCGCAGCAATCTGATTCTTGAAGCTGGCCCGTAGCTCGCGTCCGACGGATCAAGCACAAGGAGGTCAGCGTTTCCTCGATGTTGTTTGAGCCATTCGCGCCAAGAAGAGCCGCTTTCGGCAAGAAGAACGGTTCGACCCATGCGCTAAGTTTAGCTTGTCGGAACGTTATTACAGTTTGGAAGGGTACAACCTAGCGTGATGAATATTGAACTTCTGAAAGAACTCGTTGAAGGCCACGGCGTCCCCGGCCAGGAAGACCAAATTCGGGCGATTGTCGCTCGCGAGTTACGCGGAATCTGTGAACTCAGCACGGATGCGATGGGCAACCTCATCGCAGTTAAAAAGGGCTCGGGAAGTGGTAAGAAGCTGATGCTCGCCGCCCACATGGACGAGATCGGGTTCATTGTTAAGTTTATCGACAAGGACGGATTCATTCGTCTACAGCCGCTCGGAGGATTCGATCCGAGGCAGCTGAACTCGCAACGAGTCATTGTTCACGCCGAGGGTGGTGCTCTGAATGGAGTTTTGATGTACGGCACAAAGCCGAAGCACATGCTGACCGATGCCGAAGCAAATGCGGGGCAAAACCTGGACTCCTTCTTCGTGGACTGCGGTTTGGGCGAGGCGACGAAGGACTCGGTGAAGATCGGAGATATGGTGACCATGTCTCGACAGATGATCTCACTTGGAGAGAATCTGAGCTGTAAGGCGATGGATGATCGCGTTTGTGTCTTCATCATGATCGAGGCGCTCAAGGCGGCGAAGTCGCACGATTGGGATATCTACGCGGTGGCGACAGTCCAGGAAGAGATTGGGCTTCGCGGGGCTTCGGCGGCGGGATCGGGGCTCGTTCCCGACGTGGTCGTCGCCTTGGACGTCACCCTGGCGAATGACATTCCGGGTGTTCCTGAGCAGGATCATGTGACCAAGCTCGGCGGGGGAGCCGCGATCAAGATCATGGATGGCTCGCTGATTTGTCATCCGAAAGTGGTCGAGCATTTCCGCCAACTCGCAATCCGCAACGAGATTCCTCACCAAATGGAAGTTCTTCCTCGGGGCGGAACTGACGCGGGTGGGATCCAGAGGCTGAATGGTGGCGTCCCGGCGTTTACGTTGTCAACTCCAACTCGGTACATTCACACGGTCAACGAGACCGTAGCCAAGAGCGACGTCCAAGCGTGTATCGACATTTTGGCGCGCTACATCGAAGATGTACACAATGGCGATTACGTCTATGGGATCTGACCCAACTCCAAAGCGGGTTCGCACGGCGAACCCGCTGGAAAAGACTTGCCTTGCTCATCTAGATCACGAAGAAAACTGGAAAATCCTTCGACATGAAAGGCCGCCAGAGAGCACAATTCTTGGCTGGAAGCCGTTTATCCCGATTCTCCGAATCAACTTCATTCTGTTCGCAGTGGTTCTGTCAATCGCCTTTGTTGCTATTGAACTTGGATCCGGTTCCGCTAGGGCGGATCTTCTTTCGGATGCCCCTTACGCCGCAACCATTATTGTTGTTATCGCCGGAGGTATGGGGTCCTACGTCATGTCGCTCTATCGCACGGCTTGGAATCGACGGGCTAAACTCTGGGAGTGATCAACGAAGCTCGGCTCGTTCAGCTCTTTCTCGACCTTTGCAACATCAACTCGCCGTCGCGACAGGAGCAGGAGGTTGTTGCGTGGACGAAGGAGTTTCTCACCAAACACGGATTGAGTTGTGAGGAGGACAACGCCGGAGAGATCATCGGCGGCAACGCAAACAACCTGATCGTTCATGTGCCAGGCACCCGCCAAGGCGCGCCAAGAATCTTTCTCAGTGCTCATTTCGATACCGTTGAACAGACACCCGGCCTGGTGATCGAGGAAGTCGTGGGTGTTTTTCGATCCGCCAGCGATACCATCCTTGGAGCGGACGACAAAGGCGGGATGGCACCCGCCATCGAAGCCGTTCTCTCCCTTCGGGAAAGCGGCGAAGGCCACGGCGACATCTATCTTCTCCTGAGCGTTGCCGAGGAAATCGGGCTTCTTGGAGCGGCTGCGCTCGCAATCGAAGATTTAAACCTTGATTACGGCTTTGTCCTGGACACTGGCCCTCCAGTTGGAACGTATGTCACGCGAACGGCAAACCACGACAAGATGGACATCGTCATTACCGGCAAGCCAGCTCATGCAGGCAAGGACCCTGAGAAGGGAATCAACGCGATCCAAGTCGCCGCCGACGCCATTGCAACAATGACGCTGGGCAGAATCGACGCGGAAACAACCGCAAACATCGGGATCATTACCGGTGGGACTGGCACAAACGTTGTCTGCCCGGAGGTGACCATTAAGGCAGAAGCTAGATCAACGAACGTCGAAACTCTCGACTCCCAAATCGCGCACATGAAAGAGTGCTTCCAGATCGCCGCAGAGAAGTGGGGTGCCGAAGTCAGATTCGACTACAAACGACATTATCACGCCTACACAATCGACCCAGAAAGCGAGGTGATCAGAGTCGGGCAAGAAGCCAGCAGGAACCTTGGGCTCGACAGCTCGCTCAGAACGACGCTCGGCGGAAGCGATGCGAATATCTATAATGCCAAAGGCGTTCCGACCATCGTGATGGCGACTGGAATGGAGAAGATACACACTCACGACGAGTTCATCAGTCGCGAAGATCTGATCAAAACTGCCGAACTTGCGTTGGAAGTGCTTCGAGTTGCGGCAAAAACTCCCACAAAAACGCATTAAGATGCTATGATCGTATCGCCCTTGGCATCAAGGGATTTATACTGGGGAACTGATGAAGAAGCTATTAGCGGTTTCGGCTCTTGGAATTTTGGCGGTGAGTGCGTTTGCGGACGATAGCTCTACCCCTCTGACTGTTCGACTTGGACTTGCCTTTCCGACCAACGGTACGGTGAAGGATGCGGTGAGCGAGTTCACTGCGATCGGTTTCCAATACAAGGTCGCAGACCTTTCGGGAACCGAGTCTTACAGCAAGTCGGGCGAAATTTCCATCGACTTTTACAGCCGAGGCGACTACCGCCACATTCCGGTGCTTTACAACTACGTTGGAACCAGCAAGAAGGGAGATTCTTTTTGGAGCATCGGTGCAGGCGTCGGATTCATCGGACTGCCTTCAGGTGCTGGAACCGAGAGCATCGCTCGCCTCTCCTATGCTCTAGGCGCAGGAATCAACCTGAGCAGCGGCCAGACTGCTTCTTTCATCGAAGCTAAGTTCTTCGGCAGCCAGAAGTCCGAGGTCAACGCCCTCGGGTTCTACCTCGGCGTCCGATTCTAGTTCGTCTTCAAATGGGACCCAGCGGGACTTTCGCTGGGTCTTTTTGTATCCGGTGAACATCAGGCTCGCATTGTCGTTGAACCTCTCACGAGAGAGAAATGAAAGGACTCGCCGGCACTTTAGGAATCAAACCTCTGACGATGCAGACTCGCAACCAGGAAGAATCAAAGTTCATCCCAGGTGGGGTCGAGGCATTCAGTAAAGTTGTGGATGCCTACCAGCACCGAGTACATGGTTTTGTTCGGCGCATGGTTCCTTCCAGCGAGGATGCCGAAGACATTACTCAAGAAGTGTTTATTCGAGCGTTTCAGAATTACGAGCGTTTCGATGCTCGGGCTTCGGTCCGAACATGGCTCTTCCGAATCGCCTACAACCTATGCGTGGATCGAGCAAGAAAGGCCGGGCGGTCGGTTCAGCAAGTATCGATGAATATGTCCGCTGAAATCGAGGAAGAATATGAGGTTGCAGATGTGCGTTGGCAACCCGATACCATTCTTGAGGATACAGAAATGTATGCAAGGGTCGAGCAAGCAATTACCCGGATGAGCGAAAAGCTGCGCTCGGTTCTGTTGCTTCACGATAAAGAAGATTTGAGCTATGAAGAGATTTCGGATTCCCTCGGGATTCCGGTTGGGACGGTCAAAAGCCGTCTGTTTTTGGCGCGAAACCAGCTTCAGCAAGCTGTACGCGACCTTGTAGAGGAAAGTCGATGAAAACACGATTTGAGAAGGAACCGGTTGTGACCGACGACATGCTTGCATCGCAAGCTTCCGTCAAGCAGTTAGTCGCGGGGCTGAAGGATGATTCCTTGAGCATGGCTTGGCGCAGCGAGCTCAATCTAAAACTTCTCGCTGCCGCCGATAAGCGCAAGAAAGCGATTCGGTTCCGAAGGTTTGCGACTTGGGGCTCGTCATTGGGTCTTGCTGCCGTTGCGGGTTCGTTCGCGATGGTGATGTTCCAACCAGTTTCGCCTGTTCGTGGCTCGGGATCTGAGGCTAGCGGGATTGCTCGGGAGTTTGTTCAAGTTCATAATGAGTCTTCGGTTCTCGCAAGCGTCTCTGGAACTGGTATCAATCAACGCGAGACTGAGTTAGGTCTCGAAGTCGGATACAGCTACGAAGATATGTTATGAAAGTCGTTTTGAGTATTGTGTCGATTGCCAGTTGTGCTTTTTTGGTAGCACAAGGGCCCGGCGGTCCCCAATTAGGTCGTTCCGGTAAGAAGGAAGAGCTTCCGGCAGTTCTCAGAGATGCTCAAGAAAAATCGAAGAAGCTACGGTTTTCGGGCACTCGACTGGTCACATTCTATCGTGCTGGTAAGGCCGAATCTCACGAAGAGTACTTGACCAAAGACGGCCCCAATATGCGAATCGAATTCGCCGCAGGATCTCCATTCGCTGGTCAAGTGATCGTTGAAACCCCAGAAGGGCGTAAGCACTTCTTTCCCGATCGTAATGAACTCAGGGAGTCTCCCGCGAGCGGTCGGAAGCAGTTTGAAATTTTGCGATTCGGAGGGATGCGCGGTGGAAAACCGATCATCTCAGACGGCGGAACCATTCTAGGATTGAAGGTCTCAAAGGTTCAGTATCTTGATCCAATGAAGAACCCAGCTTTCGAGGTTTACATTGACACTAAGAGCGGACTCGCTGTCAAACGGGTGATCTACGGACCTGGAGGTAGTGTTGCCGGTTCGTTTGAGTTCAAAACTCTTAACATGAACCCAACGATTGCTAAAGGTGCCTTTTCCTTTAACCGTAAAGGAGTCAAGATTATCCGGCCTATCGACGACCTATTTGCGAAAGCGAAGGAACTGGGTGTGTCCCCTTATGGTTTCAGTAACAACGATGGCTACAAACTCGATGGTGTCAATCTGCGGGAGATGCGAGGGAGGAAGGTCTTGATCCTGAACTACTCGCAGAACGAATCACGGCTGACCATGTTTTTGCTCAAACCAGATGCCGATCTCCAAGAGATTCAGAAGTCGAGCCGTCGACAGCAGGGTTTCTACGCTTGGAAGGAAGCGGGTGCATCGATTGTTCTCATCGGAGACGCTTCGCAGGATGAACTGCAGAACGTGGCGAAACGGGTATCGATTCTCGGTCGCTGATCTATAATTAACTCGTGGGTTCCGTAAGAAGCCGAGCAACTCGAACCCGCCCTGCTAGAGGTAGGGCAAAAAGCGCACCTTGGGTAAAAAGACTCAAGATGGGCGCGGTGCTCCTCACGTTCATCACGGCTGGGGGAGTTATTGGTGGGTTTGCCTACTTGCGCTCCAGCATGGAGTCAGTCAAGCCTCTGGTCGCAAATATGGGCGACAAGATTCAGAGCTTCAACTCGAAGCCTTCACAGATTTTTTCCGCTGATGGGAAGTTGCTGTATGAAGTGATGCCGATTTACCGAGAGTCAATCTCGTTGAGCGAAGTACCAGAGATGGTGCAGAACGCCTTTTTGGCCGCGGAGGATAAGCGGTTTCGAACCCACAGTGGCGTCGATCCGATGGGTCTCGGGCGGGCGGTTTTCAAATTTGCGAGAGCTGGCGAGGCGCAGGGTGGTGGTTCTACGATCACCATGCAACTAGCCAAGATGCTCTTCTCGGCGTCCGAGAAGTCCATGCAACGAAAGGTGCAAGACATCTCGATTGCCCTTGAGATGGAGAAGGAGTACACCAAGGACTTCATTCTTGAGACCTATCTCAATCAGGCCTTTTACGGCGAGCAAGCTTACGGGATTGCCGCAGCTTCTGAGGTCTACTTTGGTAAGAAGCCGAGCGAACTGACGCTTGCAGAGGCCGCGATGTTGGCGCGATGCGTTAGGTTGCCGAGCACCCAAAACCCTGTTAAGAACTATCAAAAGGCGGATCAGAACAAGATTGTCGTTCTGAACACGATGCTAGAGGAGAAGTGGATTACCCAGGCAGAGTACAACGAGGCGAAAGAGACTCAGCCCAAGGTCGTTAAGCGTAAAGGGATGGGTAACGGAAAGATTTACCGTGCGCCCTACTTCACCGCAATGGTCCTCCAAGATCTGAAGAAGCGAAGTATCGACATTTCGGGTGGCGGCTACATCGTTTCAACGACGATTGATTCTGCGCTACAGACTGAAGCCGAGGCCGCCGTCAACCAGCACATTCGCTGGAACCGGGGACGCGGAGTGAATGCAGGGGCATTTCTCGCAATCGATAGCGAAGGACGAATCGTTGCTGATGTTGGCGGTAGCGATTATAAGCGAAATCAATTCAGCCGCACTAGCCAAAGCCAAATGCAGCCGGGTTCCGCATTCAAAACGTTCGTCTATGCTGAGGCGCTAAAGGACGGGGTTCTGGGTGAGTTCGATTCGGTTTCAAACGAGAAGATCAAGCTCCCCGGCAAGTCTGCAAAAGAGCCGTACATTCCCCGGAATAGCCACGGAGGCTGGGGCGGTTCAATGAGCCTACGACGAGCATTTGCTGAGTCGTTTAACGTCCCGGCCGTCAGAACTTTCTACTCGATGGGTGTCAAGCAGGCAACTGCGAAAATCCAGGAAGACTTTGGATTTGTAACGAAACTCCAGCCATATGCGCCGCTTGCTTTGGGTGCGACTGACGTGAGGATGACCGAGATGGCGGAGGCCTACTCCGTGATCATGCTAGATGGAAAGCGGGTCGAGCCTTATCGAATCAAAGAAGTCCAGGGTCCGGATGGATCTGTAGTGCTGACTGGCGCTCCAGCCTACGTCACCACCAGGCTCGGTCCTGACGTTTGTAACGCGATGGATCGACTACTGCAAGCCGTCGTTTCAGAAGGGACTGGGTACAAGGCGGCATCGCTACCCGAGGCTCGAGGGAAGACCGGGACAACAAACGGCGGCAAGAGCGTCTGGTTCTGCGGATATGCCAAAGGTATTGTTGGAATCACTTGGGCGGGGAACGAGTATTTCGACAAGAAGAGAAATCGCTGGCTGCTCCGCGAGATGGCAGAGTCGTTTGGTGGTGATGTGTGTGCGCCGATGTGGGCTCAGGCGATGCAAGCCGTTGTGGCAAAGTACGGCTCAGATGTTAAGCCTGACTTCCTTCCTCGAGAAGCTGAGGAAACGAATGCCCAACGCCGAGCTCGCCAACGGCGCGAACGCGAGCTTGAGCAAGAGAATCAAGACCAGAATCAAGAACCACTAAGCCCAGATTTGCGGGATGATGAAGTAAAGGTTACACCGGATGACAGTGCGACCAAACCGAAAGCACCTACTGAAAACCCGCCCACACAAAACAATGACGATCCACCAGTTCGTGACGACGAGCCGCCAGTAGAAAAGCCAAAAGCTGAGAAAAAGCCGGCCAGAAAACCGGAAACTAAAGAGGAAGATGTGGATGTTGAAGTGTGCGCAGACTCCGGCCAACTTGCCGGAAGTTACTGCCCAGAAACCGTGGTGAGAAAATTCAGCAAAGGGAAGCGACCAAGGGGTCGATGTCGAGTTCACAAAGCTCCAAGTGAAGGCGGCGGTTAATGAGCGTCCTTCACGCTCCACGTAAGCCTGATGTCGACCGAAGGCTGATTTGGTTCCCGATTATCATCGTCCCGATGTTCTTCGTGCTGTTCCTGCGGCTGTGGTACTTGCAGGTGGTCAAAGCTCCTGAGTTGATCGAAAACGCGAGCCAAACTCGCCGCGTTAGCGTCGACAAGCTCGCGCCGAGAGGCACGATTCGGGATCGAAAAGGGAAGATTATTGCCGGAGTAAAACCCGAATACGTTGTTTCAATTCTCCCATCAACGGTTAAGTCCGCTCCAGAAGTGATCGCAAAAGTGGCGGCACTTCTGGATCTGCCCGTAGAAGAAGTGATGGCGAGGATCAAAAAAGGTTCTTATCGAAACCTGCCAGCTCCAATCAAACTCAATGTGAGCATCGAGGTGGCCTCGATGATCGCAGAAGCCTCGGACCTTCCCGGAGTTGCGGTGGAGGAGAAGCCGATGAGGATGGTTGCGGATCCGGCAAACTTCACTCACTTGCTCGGTTACGTGGGCACTCCAACCGAGGTAGAAGAAAAAAAACTTGAGCCTTTCGATTTGAAACCCGCCGAGTTTGTGGGGCGTTCTGGCCTTGAAGCCGCCTACGAAGTCCAGCTCATGGGTCGTGCCGGTAGGGAGACGATCGAAAAGCGCGGGACAGCTGTACTTCCTGGTCGCGAACTTGCCGAGCCGGGGAAGCAGATGTTCTTGACGATCGATGCGGATTTGCAAGCCTACGCGCAGGCGGTCCTGAGTCGCCGGGGCTGGAAGGGATCAATCACTGTTATCGACCCCAGCAATGGTGAGATTCTGGCGATGGTGTCGAATCCGACTTTTCCGCTTTCACTTTACGAAGGTGGGATGAGTGACGCTGACTATGAACGTCTGAACGACAAGAACCAGGGTCAGGCTGCTCTGAATCGAGCAACCTCCGGTCTCTACGCCCCAGGTTCTACTTACAAAATCATTACCGCGATCGCAGCCTATCGAGAACATAAACTGACGCGTAACACCCACGTCTTTTGCAACGGCTACTTCTCGTTCGGGAGAGGTCGACCGCTGAAGTGTATGAGCACTCACGGGTCCGCAGAGCTCATGTACGCGATGTCAAACTCTTGTAACACTTTCTTCTGCACGATGGGCACCAGGGCAGGGGAAGAAGCAATGCTTCAAGCCGCGCTTGACTGCGGACTTGGCAACAAGACCGAGATTGAAATTCCGGAACGACGAGGGACGATTCCCACAAAGAAGTGGCGCGACATGGACCCGGTCAACCGATCCTGGAATATGGGACAGCTAGCCAACATGTCCATCGGCCAAGGTTACGTTACGACGAACACCGTGCAAATGGCGAATATGATGGCGATGGTCGCCAACAACGGCGTTCGCTACAAGCCCCATCTCGTTCGTGCGTTTCGAGATTCAATCACGGGAAAGGATGAAATGGTCGCTCCGGTGGTCGCGAACAGAATTGATCTTGACGAGGGATTCTGGAGCATGCTCCGGCAGTCTCTGGTAGGAGTCATCGACCACGGCACGGCTCGAAGATTTGCCTCAATCCCTGGTCTCACTTGGGGCGGGAAGACTGGTTCTGCTGAGCACGGCAAAAAAGGAGCAAACAATACGCACGCTTGGTTTGTTGGTTTTGCCCCGGCGGACAAGCCTAAGCTCGCAATCTGCGCCATGGCGGAGGACGCTGGTCACGGGGGCGACGCGGCGGCACCGCTCGCTGCCGAAGTCGTAGCTCACTACTTGATGAGACCGGCGGCGGCTGCTTCAAACCGTGTCGCCTCGGCTGCCGGGTCAAACCCAAGATCGCGCGGTTGAAGCTTCGCTAGCTCCTTTGCGGCGTTCGCCGCCTTAGAAAGAGTGTCCATCATCGCGCTCTTATCGTCTCCCCCGACACTCGTGTTTGGGTTCACGTCAAACTGCCGTTTTGCCATTGGAACCGTGATGTCCCGATAGCGAATGAATCCCCTGACCGCCTCGGCCATAAGTTCGGCCCGGTTAGACGGGTTCAGCGAAGCTAGGTACAACCGAGCTTGGAAGGAAGCCGTCGGTATCAACTCAGCTTGGCTGGTTACCGTGAAGTACGTTGTCTTTTCAACCTTGATCAGACGACTCGCCGCGGACTTTGCGTCTTCTTCGATCCCAAACTGAATGGCTGCCTTCATCAGTCCCAGCAGAGCCGGAAAGTTGTTAGGGTCTCGCTCAAGCGCTCGGTTGTATGCGGTCTTCGCCTCTTGGTACTTGCCGTCTTTAAGGTAAATGAGGGCGACTGCACGATGGTTCTTTGGCGAAGGTGTTAGGCCAGCAGCAAGTTTTGCTTCTTCTATTGAGCCCGTCGCACGGGCAAGGATCGAATGGGCGTAGCCATCAAATGGAGCGATTCCTAAGCTTGACTTTGCAAGTTGTGTTGCGATCGCGGCATCCGATACGGCCAAAGCGCCGCGCGCCTGTGCTCTAAGCATCTCTCCCAGCCCCACGCTGAGACTAAGCGGGATGAAGATCACCACGGCGAAACCAACCGCTAGCCGCGGGATACGGAAAATCACTTCGGGAGACTGCGAATCCGCACTACTGGCGCAGATGCAACCGCAAAGCATGAACACCAACATCCCTAAGTTATTGATGTAGAGATCACTGTCAATCGCGTTATGAGCCAACAGGACCGTAAGCGCACCAAAGCACGAGCAAAGAATCATCTTGCTTTGCAATGGGAGCTGTGCCGAACCCTTGCCACCTTTGACACCGACCGCGACGAAGAAACCGATGAGCGTGAGCGGTGCAAGAAGCGTGGCTTCTGCCCCAAGTTGGAGGTAGCTCTGATGCGCGAGCGCAGTTTGGGTCACCCGACCAGGGCGAGTCGACTCGAATTGATACGTACCAAGACCCCAGCCGTAAGGTTGCTGCTTGGCTAAATCAATGGCGGAGAGCCATAACTGCTTACGGAATCCCGCAGATTGAGTCGACGTTTCTCCTGCGTTGGAGAAACGTGACATCGGTGCCGAGCCTCCTGATGGTGCTTGGCTCCGACCCGCGTTCTGAGCAGCAAACGCGAGTCCACCGAGCAAAACGACGATTGCCGCGAGTACGCCTAGCCCCCTCCCGACCGGAATGGGGCGGATCGTCAGTAGGCATATCGTCAGGGCAGCCAGACCCACCGGCAAGCAAACCAAAGCTCCTTTTGATTGGGTGAGGAACAGGGCGAGACCCTGAAGCAGCATTGCGAAACCAATCCCCAGCTTGTTCAGGCGATCTCCGCTGAACAGCAACGGAATTCCTATCAGGATTCCGCTCGCCAGGAGGGCTCCAGCTTGGTTCGGGTTGTGTTGGTTGGCAAAAATGCGCCAGCTGGGGTCGATCGACTTCATGCTCGCGTACTCACGGAGTCCGATCAAGGCAACCAGCGTGATTCCCACAAACCAGCCCCCAATCACCCAGAGCGACTGCTTTTTCCCTGCACTAGAAGTGACAGCGTAGAAGCCGCCGATCATCATCGCGAACTCGACAAAGTTGAGAACCGAGACGCTTACAAAAGAGCTGAAGATGAGCGACGAACCGATCACCCCTGCGAAAACTGCGAGCCACCCGGAGATCTTGATTGAAGGCACATGGACGACCTTCCTTGCCATGATCGCCTGAAGTAAGGGGATCAGGAAAAACCAGAACACCAAACAATGACCCAAAAAAGGCGCATTCTCCCAAAGGGTGGCTAAAGAAAAGTCTCCTCCCTCGAACTGACCCACATCCATCGGATAGCGACCATTCAGCAAGGCACAAAGCGCCGACCCGATGGCAAGACTGAGCACTCCGATGGGCGGTCGTTTCATTTGCCTTTTAGCTTCCTCTTGATGACGTCTACCTTGTTGCTGAGAATAAAGATGCTTGCCCGTGTGGACAGTGCGGTTGCCGCCATAGCGAGGGCGAATGGACGAGCTACCGGAGTCATTTGGGGCACCATGTTCTTTTTGTAAAACCTGAACATCGACTTGTGAAAGCGACCAATCATTCGATTTGGAGCCTTATCGGTACTTCTGCCGATGGCGTGGGTGATGGTGAGATCCGGGAGGTAAACCACCTTCTTCCCGATCTTCCACGTTTGGAAACAAAGATCCACGTCCTCGCAATACATGATGAATTCGGAGTCGAAGTAGCCAATTTCTGTCAGGAGTTCTCCGCGCGCCAAGAACGCCGCACCGCTTACCCAGTCCACTTCTTTGGGCTGGTTATGCTCGAAGTCCTGCATTAAATATTCGCGTGTAAACCGATTGTTCGGGAAGAGGCGACCGATGAACGTATTACGGAACAGAGCGGCGACCGGATTAGGGAACCGTCGGCACGAGAACTGAAGCGAGCCGTCCGGATTGAGGAGTTTCGGGGCGACGATGCCAACTTCCGGGTTCTCCTCGAGATACTTGAGCAGACCTTTGATTGCGCCTGGGTGAACAATCGTGTCACTGTTCAAAGGAAACGCGTGGTGCCCCCTGCGGTTCGACATTGCATAGTTCTGTCCGCCGACGAACCCAAGATTTTGCGTCATCTTTACCAGCCTGACCCAAGGGAATTCATTTTCCACCATGAACGGAGAGCCGTCTTCCGAGTTGTTGTCGATCACGATCACTTCGAAGCTGGCCTCGTCCCTAACTTTCTCCAAAGAGTCGAGGCACAGGCGTAGGTCATCAATGGTGTTCCAGCTACAAATGGTTATGCTAAGGTCGAAATCCGGCACTGTACCCCCTTGCTCGGATCAGGGCACCGAGCCAAATGATGACGGAGATTGGGTATAGCGGAATTCGCGCCAAACCGTAGCTGTGCTTAAAGAGGTATCGAATGAGGGATCGATGGGACTCCCAAATCATGGGTTTGCGAGTCTGTTTGGTCGAAGCTCCGCCGATGTGGTGGATCCTCAGCGAAGCCTCGTACCAGCACTTTCCATTAAGTCGCTTCAGGAGGTCTACTTCATTGAAGAAGATCGGAAACTGCTCGTCAAACGGCTTCATTGGGTCTGGAAAGGCTGACCTTCGGAAGAGAAGAAAGGTTCCCATTGGCTGAGGAGCGTCCTGACTTTTGTTGTAGTCGAAGTCTCGGAGGCGGTAGCTGTCCCAGTTCTGAATCTTGAATAGATCACCCAAGATTCCCTTGATTGTTGGGAATCCCCGGACTGACTGTTGTGTTTCGCCATCCGGTCCTTCAAAGCGTACGGATAGGCATCCGTATGCTTCGCCCTGCGCTCTGAGAGTTTCGACCGCGTTTCGCAGCAAATCGGGCGTGACTCGAGTATCCGGATTCAGTGTCAAAACGAATTCACCAGTGCTCGCGGCGATTCCGAGGTTGTTTCCCCTCGCATAGCCACGATTCGCAGTTTCGGCAAGTGTAGTGAACTCGGGAAACTCTTCGATGGCTAACCTTGCCGAGTCGTCGGAGGAAGCATTATCAACAACGATGACCTCAAACGAGCCCGGAAAAGGGTGCTGCCGGATCGATTGGAGGCAGTTGCGAAGTAAAGAAGCCGTATTCCAGTTCACAATAATGATGCTGAGGGTCACGGCTCCTCTGAGTTTACCGTGAAGAAAACCCCCCTATTTTTACCGGGGCGGAACCCCGAAAATTCTTTTCTGGTATCCTCTAACGGTTGCGGTTTCGGTCGCACGCCTGACGGAGGAGAGGAAGCATGACAACACGCGTACTCGCAATCGCCATTTCGGTGCTGGTCTGTATGACCGCTTTTGCAGGCCCGAAAAAGAAGGTGAAGGCAAATTCAAAATCAAAGACTAGCGTTTCGCGGTCTCACAAGTCGAGCAAAGGATCCGCAAAGTCCGCTCGTTCAACCAAGAAGTCGTCTAGTTCGAGCAAGACGCGAAGTGCTTCCCGCAGCTCTTCAAAGAAATCATCCAAACCGGAAGTTTCGCGGGTTCGCCGATCAAGCGTTTCAGCTCAAAATGGTCCGGCGCCTCTAGGGCGAGGCACGATGATTGGAACCAATGTCGTCGTTCGCAGCCAGCCAAACTCAGATTCCGGAGTAGTTACCAAGGTGACTGGCGGGAACGTCGCTGTGATCGCAAAGTCTGGTGATTGGTACAAGGTCCGCTTCCAATACGGGTCTATCGGATGGGTTCGAAGTGACTACCTGGTAACGTCAACCAACACAACTTCTCAGCGTGTAACCTCACCGGAGCCCAATACGCTTACTGTTTCAAACGTGAACGAGCCGAAGACGGAAGTCTCGGTTCCGGGGGCTCAATATACTTACATTCGAGCGATGAATACCAACGTTCGGCGCGGCCCTTCGGAGTCCAACTCGGTAGCGGTCAAGGTGAGCGGCGGTAAGGCAGAAATCCTTGATAAGTGGGGCAACTGGTACAAGCTGAAGTTCCAATACGGAACTGTGGGTTGGGTTCGGACAGACTTGACCACCAACAATCCGAAGGAAAAGATTGAGGGAACCAACACTTATGTGGCTTCGATTCCTTCTTCCGAGAAGGTCGAAAACGTTTTGGCTTCCGCCAACAAGATGCGAGGAACTCGCTACAACTACGGTTCAGCTTCGCGATCCGCAACCGACTGCTCCGGATTTACGCTACAAGTGTTCCGAGCGAACGGAATCTCTCTTCCTAGAACCGCTCGTGAGCAGGTCTACAAGGGTGTTGCAGTCAGCCGGGGCAATCTCCAAGCAGGAGACCTCGTGTTCTTCAACACACGTGGCTATGTCAGCCACGTCGGAATCTACACTGGCAACAACAAGTTCATCCACGCTTCCAGCGGAGCGGGACGGGTCATCGAGAGTTCTCTCACCGGCTACTACGCCGCACGCTACATCACCGCTCGTCGTGTGATCAAGGGCGGCACCAAGAAGATCGAACTCCCTAAGGTTGACGTGATCGAGAAAGAGCGGCCAATCGACGCTCCAGCTCCTGGTGATGACGGCGAGTACAAGATCGACCTCGCATCCGGTGGCGCAGCCTCCGGCGGAAACTAAGCTCCGCAAAACCTTGAGATTATGGCGGCATACCTGCCATAATCTCTTTCTGTCTGCTCCGGTCGTCTAGCGGTTAGGACATCGCCCTTTCACGGCGAAGGTCGCGGGTTCGAATCCCGTCCGGAGTACCACTCTTCAAAAGCTCGATTGAGCAATTCTAATGAAAGAAGGGAAGCATCGTTTTTCATTTTCGACGCAGATCGACTGATCCGGGAGGTGCAGGGTATCGGCTAGACGACGTCAACCTACCAAGGAAGCGCCTCGCCGTCCCAGCAATGCAATTTTAGCTCCTTGTATACTGCATCATCCAGAAAGTAGTTCAGTGCGATCGCAGCGGCCTCCTCGGGCTCCATGTGTGCCTCGAGGTTCTTCTGGCCAGACATGTAAGTTCGCATCCATCCTGGATGGTAAAGCCGGAACGAATAACCCTGCGCGGAGAGATCGTTCGATAGATTCTTGACGGCCATGTTCAAGGCTGCTTTTGACATGCAATAGCCAAACCAGCCGGTGCGCTGACTGGCTCCGATACTGCCTGCCTCTGATGAAACAAAACACATCCGCTTTAGCTCACTCTTTTCGAGCAGCGGCAAGAATGCGTTTGCGATACGCAGGGCTCCAATCGCGTTGACATTAACTTCTTGCAGCATCGAGTCAAAATCTAGATCTTCAGAGATTCCCTCGACGTGGTGAGACTTGTGTATTGCTGCATTAGATATCAGCAAGTTGATCTGACTCACACGCTCCAGGGCCTGTCCGGCGGCTTTTGAAACTGATTCATCTGAGCTGACATCGAGTTCGACCAGGTGAAGTGAACCGCTAAAGTTTTCGCACAGTTCGTCAAGCTCCGGCCAAGCTAAGTGTCGGCCCGCAATCACGATCCAGCCTGCCTCCAGCAGGGCTTTGGTCAGAGCCAATCCAAGCCCCCGGTCAGCCCCTGTCACGAGTGCGACTCTAGGCATGGGTCACCCAGCTGAGCGCGTTCCGAATAAGGAGCTGAAATGAGTCGTTTGCCCAGACGGACGGTCCATGTCCCGGAGTCAAAGTGCAGATCCGTGCATTTCCAAACTCCTTTATCCACCCGGCTGGCTGGCTGCCATGAGCCGACCGAGAACTCAGGAATAAATCTACGTCGCTGTCGATCTCAACGAAGTAGTGTTCGTCGTGAACGGTATAGGGAACGACTCCGGCAGCGAGAGGATGGGCGGTCGGGACAAGTTCGACGTCGCATGCTTCGGGATGCTGCTGAAAAGAGCCGCCAGTGAGCTCCCGGATGATTGGGGCCGGCTGATAACCGACGGTCCCCGCATGAATTACCAACAATCCTCGACCTGCGGTCACATGTGAATGAATCAAGTCCTGCGAAGCCTGATCGGCCCATGGCGAGGAATCTTCCGCCGACGTGACGTTCAACTTCGCGAGCACGACCGCTTGGAAAATTTGGTCACCCGCTAACAACGATGCGTTATCGGCTTGCTGAAAGTGGAATTCCGCTTTGCCAGCATTCTCCAGCCCCAACATAACTTCGTGGGATGCATGGTACTGGTCACCGCAGATCACGAGGATACGTTGAGGCATTGTCTGCACGTTAAAGTTCGGTTCCGGCGTAGTCTTGGGCCCTGAACAACTTTCCAGAAGTACCGTCGTCTATCAGAGCCGGAACCAGTGCTCCGGGAAGCACGGATTCTACCGAGTTTGGCGCGTTCGGACCGCCCAAATCGGTTCGCAACCAGCCTGGATCGAGGAGATTCATCAGGACGCCGGTGCCCTCAAGTTTTCCGACAGAGTCGAGAACGAACTTATCGACTGCCGCTTTGGACACAGCATATGCAATCAGTTCAGGCTGATCAGCGATTCCGGAAGTTACATTGATAAGCCGACCCCAGCCACGCTCAACCATGCCGGGAATGAATGCGTGGCAAATCCTGATCAGTGCCGTGACATTCACCTCGAAGCTAACGCGGAGATCCTCTCCGGGCACGCTGAGCCAATCGCTGCGATAAGGGGTCATGAGTGCGGCGTTGTTGTAAACGATATCGATGTTCGGTCCCTTCAACAACTCCGCCACCATCTCGCCGACTTGGCCGGCATCTCCGAGATCCGCCGCGATTTGACGCGTTTGAACCCCTGCGGCTTCTAACTCCTTTGCAAGTGCAACCGTGTGCGAAGTATCTCTACTATGAAGAATGATGTTGCAGCCATGGCTGGCCAGCCCCAGGCTCACTTGTCGACCGATGCCTCGGCTTGCTCCGGTCACTAATGCCCATTTTCCGTTGATGTTTGATTTGTTCATGATTATTCTATGTGCTTGAAAATGATTGTCAATTGGTCTTTTTGCGATTGGCTAACGCCTCTTTCACGTACTTGCCCCAATATGAAGTGGGCTTGTAGCTCCAATCCGTGATAATGCAAGGGTTGGCGCTCGGATGGAAACTCCACGCGGTCCAGTTCAGCTTGTGCTTCTCGATGTAGGCCATCACCGCTGGCGCCCAATCTTCGGTGTAAACGTTTTCGTGCGGCGGATCGCCTTCCTTCCACGGCTTAGTTCCAACCTCTCCCACGATCACAGGGTACTTGGCAAAGACTGGGGTGACATTCGCATCCCAATCCTTCTTCCATGGGTAGATGTGCGTGGCGTAGACAATGCCGTTCCCGGATGGATCGTTGAGACCATAGCCGCTAAGAACACCTCGGAGGTCGTACGCCCAGTCCAACCCTCCCGCGACGACGACATTCTTTGCGCCGGTGGACCTGACGGTGTTAAGTAGTGTCTGCATTCCAGGCGAACGGTAAGTAACTCCCTTGCTCGAGTCCTCCACTTGGCCGCCGTTCTTCCAGATCTCCCAAGACACGCTGTGTGGTTCGTTGTATAGGTCAAATAGCACCGCTGGGTTGTTAGCGTAGCGCTTGGCGAAGTCCTTCCAAAACACGACGGTATTTGCGTCCGGCATCTTGTGCTGGCCAACGTTTTGACCCCACTGTCCAGCGTCCGACCAGTGCAGGTCGAGCAACACGTAGCAGTTCTTTTCGGCGATCTTTTTGACAATGTCGTCAACAATCTTTCTGTACGATTCGCCGCGATCGGCTTTTTGCTGTCCCTTCTCGTATCCGAACCAGAGGTCTTGAGTCAGAGGAATTCGGATGATGTTTGCATTCCAACCGTCAATGGCGACGTCGATCGACTCCATGACGTGTTCGCCAACCGGACTCCAGTCCAAACTTGGAACGTTCACTCCCTGAAGTCGCACAAGGTTTCCTTTCGCGTCTCTAAGCTGCTTACCTACAACCCGCAGCCCCGCCTGAGCGGAACCTCGATTCTCGAATGCGATGTCGTCGATCAAAAAGCTACCGCTGACTTTGCCGCTTGGGTTGATGCCGAGGTCGAGTTGGCTCACAATTCTCGGATCGAAGCCGTCTGGTTGAACTAGATCAGTAAGTGGGATCGCAACTTCGTGCCAGTTGCCATCCCGGAAATCTGGACAATACTTCGCGATGCGAGTCTTCGATGTGTGATGTTCAGGAGTATCAAGCACGTCTCCATTACAAAGGAGTTGGGCGTCGAGATCACCTGTGCTGCCCTGAGCCTTGATCCAGAATGTCAGGTGCGTCATCGAGCGGATGTCAGTGCCGATGTTCGTGCCTTTTTTCCAATCGAACCAGTGGAGACCGCAGCCAATCCAAACGTTGTCATCGTCAAATTTGAACTCAAGAGCCGTGTCGCCGCTATGCGCTTCACCTATCTTAGGTGCGTAACTTGAAGTTGGCGGATTCGCCCATCCGCCGGAAGTTCTTGCTGTTTCGCCGTCCCATACAACCACCCTTGTCGGTTGCGCGGGCATTTTTGAAACGTTTTCAGTTGGCTTTGCTGCGGCGACGGGAGCCTGCGGACCAGCAACCAGAGACACGTTCGAGAACCAATAGGCTGCCCCAGGCTGAGTCGCAAGGTTTGTGAAAGTAATCCGGGCGTTCGTGTCGTCCCAAGGGCCGCTGAACGAAAAGGTTCGCTTCTCCCACTTGTTCGTCAGACTGACTTCTGAAGCGGCGCCGTGGTGCTCCCAAGGCTCATGGTTCTGCATGCAATTGACGGTGATGACGGTGGGACGCTCCGCTTTAGCCCAATAGGATAGGGTGTATTTGCGCCCTTTCTCAATTTTCAACCCGCCCTGATGAAGCTGAACTTGCCATGATTGCTCACCCTTGTTTTGAATACTGACTTTGAGAGCGGCAACCCCGCCGGGACCATTTTTTGTCACTGTCATCGACCCTTTGGCGCCACCTGCCTGCTCCAGAACCCACGGCTTCATTCCTCTCGCATAGTTGCCATTTGTTAATAGTTCGGTCAACTTCTGCGAAACCGGCCTCGCTGAGAAGCCGGGCCGCTTCTGCAAAGCGGTGCAGATAGCCGTGGCTGCCATGCCGAAAATGACAATCGAAGAGATGTACGAAAAGGAGTTGATTTTCTTCACAAGATTGATCTCCCAGGGCTAATTTGATCCTTGGGCGGAGCGCTTGACGAGCGGACGATGAGTTTGGGAGTTACGATGATTGACTGAGGCGCCGGATCAGGGTGTGTTCCCTGAATCCGCGCTACGAGAAGGCCGACGAAGGCGGAGGTGAGCGGCGAAATGTGCGTGCCAACCGTCGTCAATTGAGGCGAGAGGTAGGTAGCAAGATCGAGGTTGTCGAAACCAACCACGGTCATGTCGTTTGGAATCGATACGCCCTGGTCCTCTAGCTGTCGATACACGACGGCCGCCAGAGAATCCTGATAGGCGAATATTGCAGTTGGGGGCTCCGGTAGTTTCAGAAGATTGGTGACTCCAAGCCTCACATCCGCCTCGCTGGCGACCTCAATCACCATCTCGGGCAGCAGCGGAATGCCGCGTTCGTTCAGAGCCTCGGAAAATCCAACCATTCGATCGAGAGCCCCTCTATGCGGAGGCTTTCCTAGAACCGCAATGCGCGTATGACCCAAATCTGCGAGATGATGAGCGAGTTCTCGTCCCCCTACGGCATCATCTCCGGCTACAAGATCGAGGTGTTCGGCATCCGGAACCCAGCCCATGATCACCACCGGGGTTCCCGAAGCCGCAATGGAGTTGACTTGAGTTCGAGCGACCAGGCCACGCTCTCCAGTGACAAGCAATATTCCATCAGCCCGACTCCCAGACAGAGAGGAGATGCACGCGACCTCCGACTCTTGATCCGCCGCACTCAGTTGGAGCTGCAGGCTGTAGCCAGCCAGCTTCGCATGGTCGGCGACCTGCTGGATGAGCTCTGGGTAGAACGGGTTCGAGACTTCTGGAACAACCAATCCGATCGTGTTCGTTTTGCGACTCTTCAGATTTCTGGCTACCTGATTGACTTGATAGCCTGATTCCCGCGCCAGGGATTGGATGCGCGCTTTTGTCGAAGGGTTAACCAGTGGACTATCTGCAAGAGCGCGAGACACCGTTGAGTGCGAAACACCTGCCTGAAGCGCCAAGTCTTCAAGTGTAATCACTTGATGAACTCCATTGGACAACGAGCTTTGCACACGATTGCAAAGATGCTACCTTAGGCTCTTGCAATCGTGTGCAGAAATTTTCCAATTTGCCGAACGGTCTCTATCTCTCTAAGCCGAAATACAAACCTGTTTCAGCATCAGAGTGCTTTCTTGTACAGTTCGAGGAGTCTTGCCCAGGCCTTCTCCGCCAGAGGCTCGTTGTAAACCGCCGAATCTGGTGGGCACCAGCCGTGGGCTGCGCCTTCGTAGACTTCGACTTCAGAGTGCATCCCTGCCTTCTCGAAAGTTTCTTTCAAAATCGTCTTGTGCGTCGGAGTGCGTTTGTCGTCGTTCTCGGCGATGGCGACTAGGTAGTGCGCTTTCGTTGTCAACGCAATTAGGTGCGGACTGGTCGGCTTGTCATTTACCAAACCTCCACCGTGGAAGCTAGCGACAGCACCGACCCGCTCTGGTACGGCCGCCGCGGTTCGGAAGGCGATTGACCCACCCATGCAGTAGCCCTGGGTTCCGATTCGGTGCTTCTTCGAAACACTGGGTTGTTTATCGAGCCATTCGATGAGAGCCTTGGCGTCAGTTGCCGCGGTTGTCTCATTCAGTGCCGAAGCCAAGGGCCGAAGTTCGGCGATGGGAACCGTCGTTCCGCCAACCATGTCGGCAGCCTTCTTTGAGCGATAGAACGGGTTCACAACGAGAACCGAGTAGCCAGACTCTGCAAGTCGTTTTGCCATCTTCTTGAACGCGGGGCGCAACCCGAAAATATCGGGCCAGATGATAACAGCTGGTGCAGTTCCCTTGGCGGGATGAACAAAGTAGCAGTCAGCAACTCCGTCTGGAGTCGTTATCGTCACTTCCGATTCGGTGACTTCGGCGGCATTGACGACTGCGGGCAACATCATCGCCATCCCTGCACTCAGCAGAATTCCAAACTGCCGACGAGTCACCTGTCCCCGTTTCTCAAACTCCTGACGATCTTTTTCAAACTGATCTTGTTCGCACATATCGTCACTTTAGCCGATCCTCGAAGAAAACTACGATCCTTCTCTTTGCCAGCGGCCAAAGTCGCGTCAATCTTCGAGCAAAATGACTTCCAGTTTTCGCGGTCCGTGAACGCCCTCGACTCGAACTAACTCGATATCGCTGGTCGCGCTTGGGCCGCTGATGAAGGTGAGTGGACGAGTCGGGTCCAGACGTTGAAGAGCTTCTTCGAGCGTGGCAACAATCTGGTCAGCCCGGATGATGCAGATGTGATGATCGGGGATCAGGGTGATCGCTCGCCGTCCCTGGTCGGGTCCGGAGTCGAGCACAATGGTTCCAGATTCCTCGATCCCGACGGCGCACATGGTGATCGTGGTATCAAATAGCGCTAGATCGGCATGTGAGTAGTCTTTATCGCTTTGGGCCGGAAAGATGAAAAAGTCAAACTGTTCCGGGGTGAGACATTGCTTGTTTTCACAAAGAGTGGCAAGCAGAGATTCAATATCATTTCGTGTTGTTCGGTAGACAGTCGCGCGATAGTCTTCAACTCGCTCCACAAACGCCTCCAAAGAAGCGGGCCGTTTTTCCACTGGCACGCGCTTGTGGAGAGCAGGAGTCACGGCCGCCGAACGGATGCGTCTGAGGATGAGTTCCTTACTGTCCACGTTTGCTCCACCAAGTTCGGAATGACTCAGCTGGCACTTCGGGCATCTCCCGAGAATCAGTCCAGCCTTTCACGAGGCCAAGGCCAGAGACAATCGAAACTCCCAAACGCCGCCCCTTCAGCGCGGCTGAGAACCGGCGATGATCCGACATCATCCAGAAGGCGGCTCGAAACGCCGAGGACTCAGCGGGATTCTTAGCAGTCTTGCCCCGGAGGTAAGCCAAAACCTCGGGAATGTTGATTTTTACCGGACAAGCCTCATAACACGCCCCGCACATTGAACTGGCGAAGGGAAGTGTGTTTGCGTTCTTGTGCTCCATTCCTAGCAGTTGGGGAGTGAGAATCGCGCCGATCGGGCCGGGGTAAACGCTACCGTAGGCATGGCCGCCGGTTCGCTGATACACCGGGCAGACATTGAGGCACGCGGAGCACCGGATGCAGCGAAGGGTTTGGCGCCCAACGGCATCGGCCAAAACGGTCGTCCGCCCATTATCCAGCAGGATGAGGTGAAACTCCTGAGGACCGTCGCCTGGAGTCACACCAGTCCAGATTGAGGTGTATGGGTTCATCCGCTCAGCGGTGCTCGACCTAGGGAGCAGCCGCATCAGAGTTGCGACATCTTCCCACTTAGGAAGAACCTTTTCGATCCCCATAATCGTTACCAGAACCTCTGGTAGGGTCAGGCACATCCGACCGTTTCCTTCGGATTCGACAACTCCGATGCAGCCGGTCTCGGCGACGGCAAAATTTGCTCCGCTGACTGCCATTTTGGCTTCCAGGAATTTCTGCCGGAGGTGAGTTCGTGCGATCTCGGCCAGAGCTGCGGGCTCAGATGTCTCCGCACGAACTCCGAGTTTGGCTTCAAAGAGAGCTCGAATCTCGTCGCGATTCTTGTGAATCGCAGGCACAAGGATGTGGCTCGGCGAGTCATCTGCGAGTTGACATATGAGCTCCGCCAGATCAGTCTCTAGGGCCGTTATGCCCTGAGCGGCAAGGCCATCGTTGAGTTCAATTTCATCACTCGTGATGCTTTTGACTTTCACAACCTTTGACACCTGGTGTGACTTGGCAATCATTGCCACAATCTCGACAGCCTGGGTCGCGGTAGCCGCCCAATGAACCTTTCCACCGGCCGCAACCACCTTTTCTTCAAGAATTAGAAGATTCTCTTCTAAGTTGGCGAGCGCCTCGTCCTTCAGCATCGATCCGGCAGTTCGAGTCTGCTCCCAATCGGCAATCTCGGCGACGACCTTCTCCCGCTTCGAGCAGATTGTTCGGGTCGCAAAGCCCAGATTGTGTCGAAGTGTGCGATTCTTGAGCGTCTCCCGCGCGGCGTCCGAGAAGGACATCGAGGGCCGGATTCCGCCCCCGCTCATTTGGGCTCCTGCGATGCCAGAACCTCGGCAAGATGGATAACCTTCGGGACTTTGCCATCCTTTCGTAGGCCCCCGCCGATGTGCATCAAGCAACTATTGTCGATGGCAACGCAATACTCGACATCAAGCGCGCAGATTGTTTCGCACTTATCCTGAAGCATCGCGGCGCTCGTGTCGGAGTTCTTCAGGCTAAATGTTCCGCCAAAGCCGCAGCACTGCCACTTCTCGCTCAGCTCCACAAAATCGAGACCTTGAACTTGGCGGAGTAACTGCTCAGGAGAATCTTTCAGTCCGAGAGCTCGTGCGCCGTGACAAGTTGGATGGTACGTGACCCGATGCGGGAAGTATGGGTTGAGCACATCCATGCCGCCAAACTTCAAAATGAACTCGCTCAATTCAAATAGCTTTCCGTCCATCTTTGCGGCGCGTTCGATGAGATTTGAATTCTGTGTCCAATGACCAGCGTGGCCGAACATTTCGCGAACGTTTGCCACACAGGAGCCGCTAGGGGAAACAATGCATTCTGCATCTTCGTAGATGTCCAGCCAGCGCTCGGCGAGTTGGATCGCTTCATCGGTGTAGCCAGAATTGAGGTGCATTTGGCCACAGCAAGTCTGGCGTGGATCAAACTCGACTGAATGTCCAAGACGCTCTAGAATTTCGGTCGTTGCGACACCGGTGCCAGGGTAAAGCGCATCGTTCAGGCAGGTAATGAAGAGCTGAATGGTCATGGTTTCGGCTCAAAACTGATCAGTTGACTACTTCGCCGAACTACATCTCGAATCGAATCGCCTTCGAGGTCGCCTGCCGCGTGAAACTGCATCAGCAGATTCCCCATGAGAGTTGCCTCAACCGGCCCCGCAACCACTTGCAATCCACTGCGGTCTGCAATGAGTTGGTTCAATACCGAGTTCTGTGATCCGCCCCCGACAATATGAATCGTGGTTATCTTTCGGTTAGTCACTCTTGCAACATCCCGAACCAAAAGAACCGTCTTCTCCGCGAGACTCACAAGGATAGCCGCCACGACCTCGGCCTGGCACGCGTCTCCAATCTCGCTGATCACCCGATCTGGCATGTCTGGGCCAGGTGCGAGAAACTTCGGAAGATCAGGGTCGAACGCCTTCGCTTCTCTCAGGAACGGTTTGCTGGATTCAATCAGCGCATCCCAATCCTGCAGATCCCAAGCGCGGGCGCACTCCTGGAGAATCCAAAGACCCATCATGTTTTTGAGCAGCCTGGTTGTTCCAAACGCACCGCCTTCATTCGACCAACCTTCATTGCCCTCCATCAACGGTGCAGCAAGCTCGACTCCGACTAGCGACCATGTTCCGCTACTGACATAGGCGCACGCTTCTGGATCTTCCATCGGAACAGCGAGGACTGCCGAGGCGGTGTCGTGGGTGGCGGGCAGGATAACCTCCGTTTTTGCCAGCCCTGCGGCTGACTTGAATCTGAAGCTCAGCTCTCCAATGTTCGTTCCTGGCGGGAAGATTTCGGGCATGAACTCTTCCGAGACTCCGCACCACTCGAGTAACTCTGGGATCCACTTTCCGGTGACTGGACTCAACATCTGCGTCGTGCTCGCGTTGGTGTACTCAGTCCCCCGGTAAGAGGTCATCATATTGTGGAAGACGTCCGGGATCAGAAACATCTGGTTGTCGGCACCTTCGAGATCGTCTGTCGCGCACTTGAGCTGAAAGAGAGTGTTAAACGGGAGCAACTGCAACCCAGTGAGCCGGGTGATCATCTCCTTTTCGTCATCGCTCAGCCTGTCCAGCACTCCGTCCGTTCGTGGGTGACGGTAGCAGTACAGGTCCGCCATGATGTCTCCATCGTCAGAAATTAGTGCGTAATCGACCGCCCAAGAATCGACTCCTACGCTCGCTACCTCGCCGGCTTGACCGGCTATCATGAGTCCTCGAACCGCTTCTTCGTAGAGCCTGTCGAAGTCCCAAACCGGTCCGTTGGGGGATGTGTACGGAGAGTTCTCGAATCGGTGGACGATTTCGAACTCTAACCGCCCATCGACGATCGTCCCAACCGCCACTCGGCCTGAGCTTGCCCCAAGATCAATCGCAACTCGTCTAGCGGACATATGCGGTTGGGACGCCACCGTCAACAGTCAGGACTCCACCGGTCGTCTTGCTACTCGCTTCGCTAGCAAAGAAGTAGGTCGCCGCGGCGATGTCTTCGGGGAGGATATTGACCTTTAAGGTCGTCCGCTTTCGATAAAACTCTTCGAGTTCTTCGGGCTGAATTCCGTAGGTTGCCGCTCGTTCAGCTCGCCAAGTGCCATCCCAAATCCCTGAACCCGACAAAACACCATCGGGCATCACGCTGTTAACACGAATACCAAACGCTCCGCCTTCTTCGGCAAGGCAGCGGGCCATGTGCAACTCGGCAGCTTTAGCTGCACTGTAAGCAACGGCGTTCTTTCCGGCAGCAACGCTGTTTTTGGAGCAGATGAAGATGATGTTTCCACCTGAGCGCTGTTGCTTGAACACTTTGAATGCTTCCTTGGCGACCAGGAAGTAGCCCGTCGAAAGAATGCTGTGATTGAGGTTCCAAGTCTCCAGCGACGTTTCCTCGATGGGAGCGCTCGATGCGATTCCCGCGTTGTTCACTACGATGTCGATTCCGCCGAAATAGGAGATCGACAAGCAAAATGCCTTGCTGACGGATAGCTCGTCCGTGACGTCCATCGAAAGCGCAATGGCACGACCTTCTCCAAACTCCTTGATGAGGTCCTCCGCAACTTTTTCTCCACCCTCACGGTTTCGGTCAGCGATCACAACGTGTGCACCTTCAGCCCCTAGCTTCCGGGCGATTGCACGTCCAATCCCGCTTGCCGATCCAGTTACCAACGCAACCTTCCCAGCAAGAGGCTTGGGAGCAGGTTTGAGACTGAGTTTGTACAGCTCAAGCGGCCAATATTCGACTCCGAAAGACTCGGCTGCCGACAATGAGACGAAACCACCCATTCGGGCGGCATTTTGCATCGTGACGATTGCGCGGTGGTAGAGCTGCCTCGAAACGTTTGCGGCTTGGGCGTCGACGCCCACAGTGATCATTCCAATACGCGGAATCAATATCACACGTGGGGTCGGCGCAAACATTGATTGCCCTTCCGACTTGTTCGCTTGAAAATACGCAGAATAAGCAGTTGTGAATTCCTCAAATGCGCCGGAGACTTTCGATTTGAGTTCTTCCAGCCCTGTTTTAGGCGTCCAATCAACAAACATTGGGAGCATCTTTGTGTGTACCAAGTGGTCGGGACATGCGGCTCCGATTTGCGACAGTTCTCGGGCTTGAGAAGAATTGACGAAATCCATAACTTCGGGAGAGTCATCGCATTTCAGTACAACTGGGCCGTATTTCGAAATTGCTCCGCGCAGAATAGGCAGGATTTGGAGCAAGTAGGCTCCGCTTGACGTCTCTCTGGGCAACGTTGTCTCCTCTTGAGGAAGTGGCGAAAGCGTATTGAGATAGTCCTGAGCTTCAGCGATGATCCGGATTGTGTTGGCGTAGCATTCCGCCGAAGTTTCGCCCCAGGTGACGAGGCCGTGTTTACCCATGACGACGCATTCGAGCTTAGGGTTATTCCGAACGGCAGCTCCGATCTGTTGACTGAGAGTGAAGCCAGGGCGAATGTAGTCGACCCAAGCCGCTCTCTCGCCGTAAATCTTCCCCATGATCTCCTTCCCATTTGGGGTGCAGGCAATCGAGATGATGGCGTCAGGATGGGTGTGGTCGACGTGGGGGGCCGGGACAAAGGCGTGAAGGAGGGTTTCGATGCTTTGGCGCGGTCGGCCCCGCTCATAAACGGTCATATCCAGGTAGGCAATCATGTCCTCATCAGACATTTCGGGACGCTCGAAGAGCGGTTCAATTTCGTCCTGTTTGAGCCCCGCGAATCCACTAGCGGTGATGCCGGCAATGTCGGACCCAGAGCCTTTGACCCAGAGGACACGACAAGGTCGCCCCATATGATCAATCCCATCGGCTTTTGTGCTCGTGTTTCCGCCATAGATGTTCACCAGCGTTCGGTCGCTTCCAAGTAGCTGAGATCGGTAAACAAGTGCTTCTAACCCTTCTGAAGCCGGAGCTTCTGACGGATTCCATCGATTTTCTACCTTCACCATGTTATTCACTTGGGTACCCACCTCCAGCGTCGGTCACACCCCGTTCGTCGGCGACTTTATCCGTGTACGCTAGGGCCTCCTCAAAGGGGTTCTCCGGGAGCCCGTTCGACACTCGCCACGCTTTGAGAATTTCTTGAACATCCGTCTTGAAGGCATTGTTCAGAATCCGGTGCGCTCCAAGCACATCGCCACTTGCTTGGCGATCTCGCAACACCGCTTGGTCAACGAGCAGGGCTTTTGCGTACGCCTCTTGGCAGTTTAAGACGCTTTGCAGCATGGCCTCCATCTTCGGTTCGATGTTGTGGCTTTGGTCGATCATGTACGCGACCTTGCCTGCTGTTTCCGAGGCTAGGGAATCCGCGGATCGCTCTGCCGAGACGAGCTCGTGATAGATGCAGAACAGCTCATACGGGTTGGTGCTGCCAACGATGAGGTCATCATCGGCATAGCGCCGCGCGTTGAAGTGGAACCCACCGAGCTTTCCTTCGTCGAGAAGGAACGAAACAATCGCCTCAATATTGGTGCTTTGGGCATGGTGACCCAGGTCAACAAGAACTTGAGCTTTGTCTCCCAGTGCCACGCAGTGGCTGAGCGCAGCGCCCCAATCGAAAGAGTCTGTATAGTAGAAAGCTGGTTCAAAGAATTTGTATTCGAGAAGCATGCGCGACCCTTCTGGAAGGGCGTCATGCACAACTTGCAAAGCCTCTCGGAAGAACTTTTTTCGCTTGCGAAGGTCATCTTGTCCGGCGTAGTTTGTGCCATCCGCAAACCATAGGCTCAGGTCCTTTGAGCCAGTCTTCTTCATGATCTCGACGCACTCGAGCAAGTGGTCGACTGCCATCGTTCTGACGGCTGAATCGGGATTGGTGACCGAGCCAAGCTTGTAATGATCTTTTTGGAACAGATTTGGGTTGATTGCACCAACGGTGATCCCCTTCCGAGCTGCATAGTCGCCTAGCTCCGAGTAGTTCTCAACCTTGTCCCAAGGAATGTGCAAAGCGATGGAGGGCGCAATTCCGGTCAGACGGTGAATTTCTGCCGCATCGTCAACCTTCTCCCAAACGGTCCGGGCGGCACCGGGAGCAGCGAAGGTTTTGAACCGAGTACCAGAATTTCCGTATCCCCAGCTCGGAGTCTCGATTCTTTGGGCTGAGAGTGCGTTGAATAGCTCAATCTGATTCATGGCAGTGTTGGCTCGGATCTTCGTTAACGATTAGGCGGACGTCCTCACGCTCGAGGGCTTCTCTCAGCTCTCTCGAGGGCTGGCGATCTGTGATTAGGACATCGATTTCGTTGAGTTTAGCCGTACTAGCCAAGGCGCGACGACCTATTTTGGTGTGATCGATGAGAGCAATTTTTAGGGATCCTCCCTTCAGAAGCGCACGTTTAGTATCTGCCTCCTGTGGATTTGGATCGGTGAATCCGTCTTCGACGGTGAATCCGCCGCTGGAGAAGAAGACCTTATCCGGGTGGAGGCGGCTGAGGGATTCAATGGCGGTTGCTCCAACGAATGATCTTGCTTTCGCGTGGAAGAACCCGCCGCAGACAAAGAAGTCGATGGGTGAATTCATCACCGCTTCAACTGAGTCGAGTCCTGTGAGGATCGCTCGAACTCGCCGGGCGGGGAGTATTCGGGCCAGTGCCAAGGCACTCGTGCTTGCATCCAGTCCAACTGAGTCCCCGTTCTGAACCAACTCAAGCGCGGCGAGTGCCATGCGGTCTTTCGCGCTTGCTTGGACAAGCGAGCGCTGCTGGTAGCTTTCTTCTTCTGCCGCGTGTTCGCGGAGGCGCGCTCCACCGTGGATTCGTTCGATTTGACCAAGTTCGGCGAGGTGGTCGAGTTCTCGCCGAATCGTCATCTCACTCACCGCAAATTCGAGGGCAAGTTCGCGGATACGTACCGTTCGCTGCGCGAGCACTCGCAACATGATTTCATCCTGTCGCGATCCGCTCACTTGAACCGGCTTTGTTAGCATCTGATGAAATTATTGCACAACTTCACAACACGCGTAAGTTAAACCATTCAAAGTTGCTGTACGGTTTTGTCCGTATGCTATATTTACGTTTCACCGCAAGTTGGAATCCTTGAAGCAAGACATCGCCGTTTTGGACCCTCATTCTCCCGGGCTATCCGCTTCGGATATCTGCTTGTCGTTCGCAGGATTTCAAGTGCTCAAGGATGTGAATATTCACATTCTTCCTGGAAAAATCCATGCAATCACTGGCGAAAACGGGGCGGGAAAATCTAGCCTTGGAAAGGTCATTGCTGGACTCTACAGGCCGGACAGTGGCTCCGTCGAGCTGAATGGCAAGGCACTCAGGCTGAGTTCTCCGCGTGACGGACTGGCGAGTGGGATCGCCCTTATCCATCAAGAACCTTTAGTGTTTCCCGACTTGTCGATTGCAGAGAATATTCTTGCTGGGAACCTTCCTATCCGCGCTGGGCAGGTCGATTGGAACAAGGCGCTGGAAGTCTCAGCATCGATGTTGCGTCGTCTGGGCGCAGAGATGGATGTTAGTCGTTTGGCGGGAACGCTTTCTATTGCCGATCAGCAGCTTTTGGAGCTTGCTGCCGCGCTCTCCCACGACGCAAAAGTGTGGATTTTTGACGAGACGACCGCTCCGCTCACTCCTTCCGAGGTCAAAGAGTTGTTCGTCGTCATGCGCGAGCTTCGAGATCAGGGGTGCTCTATCGCCTTCGTATCGCACCACCTGGATGAGGTCTTTGAGATCGCCGATGAGATCACCGTGTTGAGGGGCGGAGAGCGCGTTGCACACTTCCAGACGAGTAAGACCACCCCCGCTGAAGTCGTGCGAAACATGGTTGGAAGAGATGTGGGCGCCACTGCCCGAGAGCCGAGAAAAGTCGCAACTGAACAAGCCATATCAGTAGAACAGCTTTCAGGTCCTGGCTTCAGCAATGTTTCTTTTGAGCTTCAAGTCGGAGAGATTCTAGGACTTGCAGGGTTGGTTGGCGCAGGAAGGACCGAAGTTGCAAGAGCCCTGTTCGGGATCACACTTCCATCCTGCGGCACCATCACGCTATTTGGACTGCCTTTTTCTCCTAAGAACCCGCAGGACTCAATCGCGCGCGGAGTGCAGCTCGTCCCAGAGGACCGTCGTGGAGCTGGGTTGATGCTCGAACGTTCGGTCTTAGACAACGCTTCTTTGGTGCAACTCAGGATTTTTGGTGGTGCGCTTGGGCTTCTGAACCGTAGTCAACAGGAGGCGAAGGTGGAGCCGGTTTTAACTCGCCTCAGAACCGCCTTGCGTTCGACTCAGCAACTCGTGGGGCAGCTCAGTGGCGGAAACCAACAGAAGGTCGTTCTTGCGAAATCGCTCCTAAAAACACCGAGGATCATTATCTTGGACGAGCCGACGCGGGGCGTTGATATCGGAGCCAAGTTCGATGTCCACTCCCTGATTCGCGAACTTGCTGACTCGGGCGTTTCAGTGATCCTAATCTCGAGCGATCTTTCCGAGGTGCTGAGCCTGTCCGACCGGATCGCGGTCATGCGACGCGGCTCAATGGTTGGAATCCTTGACGGCACACAAGCTACCCAAGAAGCGGTCGTCGCGCTGGCAAGCGGAGGTGAAGCTTGAAGTTGCGGCTCGGCGTGGGTGCTGGTTTGCTGGTAGCGGCCTACCTATCCGCTCCTAGGCTGTTTACCAGTGGTTCGCTCAATTCGATTCTGCTCCTTCTTCCGCTGATTCTGACGGTCGCCTTGGGCGAGTTCCTCGTCGTAGTAACGGGCGGAATTGACATCTCGGTAGGCTCCATCCTAGGTTGCTCGGCAATGACATGCGGCGTAGCGCTCAAGGTGCGGCCAGACTTGCCTATTCCGGTTTGCTTCTTCCTCGGAGCAGTCTGTGGCATAGTACTCGGAGTCGTCAACGGGCTTCTCGTTGCAAAGGCCAATCTTTCGCCGCTCATCGTCACAATTGGGACATTGGCATCCTTCCGAGGGCTTGCATTTTTGATTGGGAGCGGCGAAACGGTGACTGGAAGTTCGGTGCCAGATTCATTGACGAGTCTTTCGAACCGTGGGTTGACCCTCGGTCCCGTGACCGTGAGTTGGCTGGCTGCGCTTTGTTTGACTCTGACTGTCGCAACCGCTTGGTTCGTGAAGTATCGACCGCTAGGGAGGGCCTTGTATGCCTTCGGAGGACAACCCGAAGCCGCCGTTCGTCGCGGAATCTCGTTGAGTGGAGTTCAGCTGTTTGCCTACATATTCAGCGGACTCATGGCGGGAATCGCTGGAGTCATGTATCTCTCGCGGTTCGGTCAGGTACAACCCGGCGCTGCGGGGAGCGGATTTGAACTCACGGTCATCGCTACCGTCGCAATCGCCGGAACCAAACTCACTGGCGGGGCCGGTCGTATCGCAAATGTAGCTCTAGCTGCACTTTGCATGGCGGCAATCACAGTCAGCCTGAGCACGCTGGGAATCGATACGAACTGGCAATTGCTCGTTTACGGTTTAGTTCTTCTAGTGATGGTTTGTAGCGACGGCCACCGTCGGAATCGGGAGACGTTGATGGCATGAAGAAGAACATTCCTCCGCTTCTCCTTTGTCTACTGGTTCTATTCATTGGATGGAGGGTTTCTCCCAATTTTCTTGATGCTGCCTATTTGCGAGACTCTGCGACTCTAATGGCCGAGATCGGAATCATCGCCATTGCGATGAACTACGTGATCGCGGCGGGCCAGATTGATCTGAGCGTTGGCTCGAACATGGTTCTGACGGCCTGCGTCACCGCCAAACTCCTTCAATGGGGATTACCGATCCCGTTGGCGCTGATCGTTGGAGTCGGGTTCGCCGCCCTCCTGGGCTGGCTCAATGGACTCCTCATCACCTACTTTCAGGTGCCTTCCTTCCTAGTCACGGTTGCGACGCTTGCCATCTTCCGTGGTGCGGCGAAAGCACTACTCGGGCCAGCTTCAGTGAAGGCACCTGCGAGTCTAGTTGGCATCGACACTTCAACGATGGCTTGGCTAACTGTGCCGTTATGGATTCTCTTGGGATTTGGTTTGGCTTCGGTGATTGTCCTCAACCGAACGGTTTTTGGAGCGTGGGTGCTTGCTGTGGGTTCCAATCAGCGGACGGCGTTCTACTCGGGAGTTCCGGTTTCGAAAGTTATCCGCTCGACCTTTCTGATCTCTGGGATGTTCAGCGGTGTCGCGGCGCTCTTGATGCTCTCTCGGCTAGGAATCGCCCGCGCCGATCTGGCGAATGGAGCCGAGCTCGACGTCATCACCATCGTCGTGGTCGGCGGAACTCTGATTCAGGGCGGATCTGCGAATGTCATCGGCTCGATGTTGGCATTTCTGATGATTAGCCTTCTGCGCACTGCCATGGGAGTCGCCAGCGTCACTGCTGAGTATCAGATGACCATGATCGGGGCTCTCCTTGTGATCGCCGTGCTTGCTAAAAATGTCAACATACGGATACCATCCCGGAAACGATCACCCATCGGGCAATCAGTGCCATGAAAACAAAAACCGCCTCCCTTGCACTCGCCATTATTTCGCTGTCGCTCGTTGTCGGCTGCGGAAGCACGAAAGATTCATCGGCACCCTCGACGACTGCACCGACGACTTCGGCAGGGGCGAAGACTAAATTGGTGTTCATCCCCAAGAGCGCGGGAAATCCTTACTTTGCTCAGGTCGAGTCAGGTTTCAAATCAAGCGCCGACCAGTTTGGAGTCGATTTCACGTCCCAAGCGCCGAGTTCGGCAGACGCTACGTCGCAGTTGTCGGTGATCAAAGATCAAACTCAGCGCGGAGCAGAGGTGATCGTGATTTCTCCGAACAGCCCGGATGCACTGAACGAAACTCTCGACCAAGCGGCCGCTAAAGGGGTCGTGATCATCACTGCCGACTCAGACTTGACCGGAAACGAATCGCACAGATCCGTGGGAGTTGTACCCGTCGATTTTTCGACCATCGGGCCCGAGCAAGTTGAGCTTCTGGGTTCGCAGATCAACTACGAAGGCGAGATCGCGATTCTGAGCGCAACCAGCGATGCTCCGAACCAGAACGCGTGGATTGAAGGCATGAAAAAAGCGTTGGCCGAGCCTAAGTTTGCAAAGATGAAGCTAGTCGAAATTGTCTATGGTGACGACGAACCCCAGAAGTCAACCACGGAATGCGAAGCCCTATTGACCAAGCACCCGAACCTCAAGGGCATGATCGTCCCAACTTCAGTGGGGCTTGCGGCAGCGGCCCAAGTTCTTACTCAAAAGGAGATTGCACCGGGAGCCAAGAACGCCAAGAGTGGAGGGCTGGTGCTTACGGGGCTCGGCACTCCGAACGAGCTTCGTAAAGCCGTCGAATCTGGCGTGGTTGCCAAGTTCCAGCTGTGGGATCCTGCCGATATCGGAATCGTTGCCGCGTACGTTGGGACTCAGGTTAAGTCCAAGAAGTTAGATGCCAAGCCTGGAACCAAGTTTGAAGTCCCCGGAAAAGGGTCTTTCGAGATCAAGGAAAAGAACATCGTAGTGGCCGGAAAACTGGTCACGTTTTCAAAAGAGAACATCGGGCAGTACAAGTTCTAGTCAGCTCAGCACTTCTTGCCGAGTTTCTGCAGTCGCTTGCGCCGTTCAGCGGTAAGATTGGCAAATGTTAGCTCTCGTCACCGCCATGGCCATCGCGGGTCCAACCGAGATGAATCTCGAGGGTTGGAGAATCATTCTGGAAGGGGAAGTTTTGGCAGACAAGGACTGGCCGGAGGCAAAGGCGGAGCTAACCCGGCAGCTGCAAAATATCAAGCGTGTTGTTGACGACAAGCCGCTAAAGAACCTGCAGAAGGTTGCCGTCTGGGTGAATTCAGATAGCAAAGTCACACAATGTATGGCCTATCACCCCGACCGAGGCTGGCTAAAAAACAACGGGGCCAATCCAGAGATGGCGAAGTCCGTGGAACTGGGTAGTTGCAAGCGCTTCGTTGATTGGACCTATGTTCAGCCCTGGATGGTGTTGCACGAGTTGGCTCATGCGTACCATGACCAGTTCTTGGAGAAGGGTTTCGAGAATCCGACCGTACTAGATGCGTTCAAGAAATCGATGGAAACGAAGAAGTACGATGAAGTTCTGCACTGGGAGGGGCGAACTACCAAACACTACGCGACAACAAACCAGATGGAGTACTTCGCAGAAACCACTGAGAGCTACTTCGGAACGAACGACTTCTTCCCATTCATCCGCGCCGAGCTACGTAACTTTGATCCGGGTGCTGCTGCGCTAATGAAAGAAATCTGGGGGGCTGCCGAAAAGCGCTCTAAGGAAGCCTAACTTGTGAATTGTTACTCTAGCGTACTGCCCGGTTCAGCATCCATATTGAGAAGTTGAGGACAGATGCAAAGGAGACCCACATGATGTAGGGGACGAGTAGCCAACCAGCCGGACGATCAATCTTCCAGAAGGTCGCTAGCATCGCGACAATGGAAAGCCATAAGGCGACAATGTCTAGAAACGCCAAATCTGGTCGTCGCTGTGCGAAGAAGAGCCAGGACCAGGCAAGGTTGAAGATGAACTGGACAACAAATATGGCAGCTGGAGCACCCCAAAACTGACCCGACAACCAGACTCGCCAGGCCGAAACTCCGATGAGGATAAAAAGGGCAGTCCAGACAGGCCCGAAAAGCCAAGAAGGCGGGTTCCAACTAGGCTTGATGATCTCGGGGTACCACGTTTTGACAGACGAACCAGTAGCTAGTCCACCAATGGCTCCGACGGATAATGATACAAGCACAAACATCAAGAGTGCGAGATATTTCATGAGATACGTCCTAGCGATCCGAGCAGAAGCGAAACAGCCAGCAGAGTGTAGACCGAGAGCAACGATTTTGTACTGAGAATATGCTCGAAGCCTGGAGTCAAGCGTTTTGGAACGACGTGGAAGTCAACGAAGTAAGCCATCACCGTGACCCCGATTGCTACAACAAACGCCGTAGGAAGGTTCCCCGGAGCGGTGCCAAATGCCCTAAAGCAAAGCTCAGCGATTCCGCTCCATCCAATCATTGCAAACCCGTTTAAGCCAAAGCCTACGGCCAAGAACAAGAGATTTCTCTTCTCGTTTTGGTATGTTCGTTCGCCAAAGACGATGTGACTGATCGCCTGAATGGGGGCATAAAGCGGTTTGCCTGTCACTCCGGCAAGGAGTATCACGCCACCGATGGTCGCAATGGTGGACCAAACCGCCATGATCGAGATATTGCGGAGAGCGGACTGCATGGGAGAACGAGTTCCTAGTTGCCCCGATGCGAATCCAGCATCCAGAGCAACTTTTCGTATTCCTCGGCGATCCCAATCAGAATATCGTTCGTTACAGGTTCATCCGTGGGCTTTTTTGCTGTGGCTTCGATCCCTAAACGAATGCCTTTAAGCGAGTCGGAGAATGACTCGCAAAGAGCAGTAAGTGCCGCCTTCGCAGTGAGTTCCCCAATTGGAAACGATCTTAGACGCTCTTCGGCTGAGAAGCGACTTGAGGGAGCATTCACGGCGGTGCCAAGCTGCCTTATCCGCTCCGCAATCATATCGCCAGATTCGTTGACCTCCGCTGCGACCTCATCCAGAAACCGATGGACAACAATGAAATTTGCATCTCTCAAGTTCCAATGTGCCGCCTTGACGTGGGTGTACAGTTCAAGCTGATCCAGTAGGATAGGGTCGAGCACCCCTGCAACGGAGTTGGCAAGTTGCTTTTCGATAGGGATGAAGTGGTTCATAACTTCAAGCTCCCTTGATAGCCCTTTTGACTGCTTCGCTTGCTTGGTGGGCGCCGTCTGCAATTGCCTCGGCTGCATTCTCGGCTGCATCTTTGGCATGTCCAGCAAGTTGTTGAAGTTTGCCTTCGGCTTCTTCGGCAGCACCTTCTGATTTAAGCTCAGTGTCGTTGGTTGCTTCTCCAAGCGCTTGCTTGGCGACTCCGATGACTTCTTTCGATTTGCCTTCCACTTTGTCATGAGCGCCAGCGCCTACCATATCGTCCAGTGCGTCGTTTGCTGTGTCGTTATTCACATACTCAGCTACTCTGCCTGATTCCATTCATTCGGTTTTCAAATGCGATTGGAGGAAACTCATACAGCGAGGCTCAGTTCCAATATGTCGTTTGGTTATCTCCGTCGCAACCTCGTCGTCGGTATGCTTGAGGAATGAAGCTGGCTTGGATATTGACTTTTGTCGCAATCGCAAGTGCGAGTCAGCCATGCACGGTATTCCTGGTAGCTCGGCACGGTCAAGTTTTTGCCGCGGGCAACGAGGATGAAGGGGCCGACGCAGGTCATTCAAAACACTTTGTCAAGTTTGTTCAAGCAAAGCCGGAGACTGGCGCTTTGGGATATGTCGCGTTTGGTTACTCTAAGAACCCGCTCAATGACGAATCGGCTATGAACGAAGCGGGCCTCTTTTATGACTTTACAGCCCAGGATAAGCTCGATAAGCCAAGGGAAGGGAAGCCCCGGGGGAAGTTTAATGCGATCAATGAGATGCTCACCAAGTGCCGGACCGTCGCCGAGGCGGTTCACTTTCTGGAGGCATTTGATCTCAGCAACATGAGTTCGGCCGAGTTGTTCATTGGGGACTCATTGGGGGCTTCTGCTATTGTCGAGAGACATACGACAACCGCCCGGCCGAAAGGGATCGACTTTCAAATCGCCACGAACTTCCGAACGAGCTTAGTGCCGCAGGATCAGATTAGTTGTGAACGTTACAAGCTCTGCGATTCCCGTCTAGGGGCAAGTAAACGGGTCAGTGTGAAGTCGATTGTCGAGATACTCGACGGAACAAAGGCACAAGCTCCGTCGGCTTACCGCACATGGTATTCGTTGGTCTGCGACCTGAAACGGCGCGAAGTGAATTTGTACCGAAAAGGCGACTTCAGTCAGCCGATCAAATTCTCCCTTTTGGCCGAGTTGAAGAAAGGAGCTCGGAAACTGGATATGGACGAGTTCGTTAACGCGGTCAGTCGTTGAGACCCTGACCTGCCATGATCTGGTCAACGCACTTCTCAATGCGCGCCTCTCGGGTTTTTGCCTGCTTCGGTTGAGAGAAGTGCAGCAGATATCCACGTTGTCGCCCGGGCGTTAAGCTTCGAAATGCCTGCCGCAGTTCGGGCATTTCGTCGAACTTATCCGCGAGCTCCTGAGGAATCGGTCGATCCTCGATCTTGATTTTCTCAAACTGCTGCCCGGATCTTTCAATATCGATGGCTTCTCTCAAGTAGTCGCGAATCATTTCTGAAAGCTGATGCACTTGCTCCAAACTCCTAATACGGATCACGCGTCCTGCCTGCGAATTCTCACCCGGAAGTTCAAGAATCTGAGCTGGATCGCTTAACAGAACTCCCTTGAAAAAAGTGAGTACGCAACAGTCTCGAAAAGCCCCGATGACGGCAATGTTCTTTCCCTGATCGGTATAGCAGGGATGGGACCACTTGACTTCTTCGGTGAGACCGGCCGAGAGTACCGTCGAGCGCAGGAGAGCCAGCTCCTCCTGCCAAAGCTGAGTCGAACATTCCGAAGTTTGAAAACGGCTGCAACGACCGCAACCGAGCGCAAAAAAATCGGTTATCGAATTAATGCCCATCCGCTTCTCTCGTGGTTGACCTATCTTGACAATCGGTGTATTTTATCTCTATGAAGCGTCTTCTTGTTTTGGTTGCAGCGAGCTCCACTCTCGCAAATTCAGCGGTCGCGGTCCCGGTTATGACTGCATTTGATCCTGCGGTTCATGGGTTCAACTTTGCAAACACGTTTAACAACGACTTTATCCCGTCGGTCGATTGGACAACCGGCGGTCTGTGCGGAGGAATGTGTTACGCAGCGATGGATCACTTCAACGATGGCCGACGGCGACTCCCGCAGCAATGGTGGCGGCCGGCGACCGGATCGGAAATGGAGGAGTACATCTACAGTTGCCAGACGACTAGTACCGTCAGAAACCTTGACCGTTGGGCGGAAGTCGGACATAACCCTGGGGGAGCCAGGGACAGCGAGTTTTTCACTTGGGGAATCAAAGACCGAATTCCGGAGCTGAGACGGAAGATCGATGCAGGAACTCCCGCCATCATCGGCCTCCAAGGGCACGACAACGGTAGTCACCAAGTGGTTGTGATCGGCTATGACATGGGTGCGTATCGAGGCGATGGAACCGGCCCCATCGGCGACTTCAAACTGATTTGCTATGATCCGAACTACCCTGGACGAACAACGGTGATTCGCCCCGACCCGGCGCGAAAACTGTTTGAGTATGAAAGCCCCCATGCGCGCAGCGGCGGGCGTTCGGACAAGCTGTATCGCACCTGGTTTGTTGACACGAAATACACCGCTGGAAGGGTTCGAAGTGGATTGCCGATGAACGATTTCCCCAGAGACGGCTCCGTTCGAGGGGTGTTGCTGGAGTTTCAAACCGGTGACGACGACCTGCGTGGTGACAAGGAAGCGGGAGCGAGAAGCTTTATTTCAGCCCGTTTGCGTTTCAGAGGTGCCCCCGAGTTGAACGTTCCTAACATCAGTCGCACGGCTCGGTGGATCGGCGGCTATGGCCAGACAGTCTTTATTCCTTATCCATCCGGAGTCTCCGCTGGGCAACTCGCAAGCCTTCAAATCACGCAGACGAGTACTGGCGGGATTAGCCGAGACAACTGGACCATGAAGAGTCTAAAGGTGAAGGAAGTCGGTCGCCGAGCCGATGGATCGAGCTTTGAAAACCAGATTATCGACCAGGGGCAGAACCGCTTTGACGGTGCGAATCCGGGGCTGACTATGGAGCTCGACGTGCCTTCGGCAAGCGGACGAACTCGAGAAGTTTTGCTTGACTTTGGCACCGGAAACGATGACCTACGTGGAGGGAATGACAACTTGGACGTCATCGTGGACTTCACTAGTGGAGGATCGCAAACCTTTACCAATGTGAACCGCGGTGTGCAATGGGGCAACTATTCCACCAATCCGATCACCCTCCGGCTTAGCGGAGACGTGACCCTGGATGGGCCGCGACAGATCCGCCAGATTCGGCTGAGAACCACGTCGGGCGGTGGAGTTGGCGGCGACAACTGGACGATGGATACTTGCTGGGTTCACCTCAACATCAATAATCGCCGTGTGCTTTACGGACTTTCCGGTCAACATCGGTTCACCGGGGTCACGAACTCCGCCTTAGTCAAACCGTTGAAAATGATCCCAACGGGTCAGGTGCAGCTGCTTCATCTCATCTTTGACTCTGGCGGAGACGATCTGCGTGGGGGCAACGACAATCTCAAGGTTAAGGTGTTTACGCGAGGAGGTGGGAACCCCGAGTTTGTGAATGTGAATGCGGGAGTTACTTGGCCGGGAGAAAAGCGATCCAACGTCACCGTCTGGTTACCGTCTGCGGTGAGTCCGGAAGACGTTCTTCGCATAGAGTTGGAGACGAACAACAATACGAACGATAACTGGGATCTGAAGAACTTGGAAGTTTGGGCAAGGGGCGCTGCCGAGCCGGTCAAGATGTTTGAGAAGGCGAACTTTCGATTCAGCTCGGTCGATTACAAACTCGTGCTGCGAAGGTTACGTGCCCGGTGATGATTCGTTCATTTGAAATAACCAGTATGAGGCGATAGACCCATAGTCGAGGTTGTCCCCGAGGAACCCTAACAAAGTGGTGTAGATTTTTTAAGTCGCACTGCGATGCAGTTCCGATGGGAGAGATGTGAAACTAGGGATAAAGGCGATTCAGCTCGTTTTTGGAGTACTTTTATTGTCGACTGCCGCGATGGCTCAGCGGCCCGTTGCACCAGCACTCAATAGCAATCCGGGTGCAAGATACACGGTATTTCTCAATTTCACTGGGTTCAATTACAACGGAACTTGGGCAGGAAAGACGCCTGGGAATGTGCCTGCATACACCACAGATGCAGACGCAACAACGTTTACAACAGGTGAGATCAACAACATCCGTGAAATCTGGGCTCGAACAAGCCAGAAGTACATCGGCATGAACATCAACGTGACGACCGTCGATCCTGCTCCGACGGGCTTGACAGACGCCCAACGACAGACCTGGTATGACAATAAGCAGTACATGACCCATGCAATGATCGGTGGATCCAACGCTTGGTACGGCGCGGCGGGCGGCGTTTCTTATGTTGGAGTGGCGAAGTCAGCAACATTAACCAGCGGTCAGCGGACGAACTGGACATTTCCTGCTGGTGGCTCGGGAACTTCACCGCAGAGTTGTACTGCTGCTTGCGCCCACGAGATTGGTCACCACTTAGGGTTGAGCCACCAGAAAGATGAATCGAACGGAGCTGCCTATAGTAACAACAATGGTGCAACAGGCAACGGTAGCTACGCTCCGCTTATGGGGACCAGCTACGTTTCCCAGCGAGGAACTTGGCGTCAAGGAGCGACATCCGGTACGACAACAAATGCAAATGATGTGGCGGTTCTCATGAGCCAGCTGAATATGGGTGCACCCCTCGACAGCGGATGGGGTCATACAATGGGAACGGCCTCGATCATGCCTGTTAACTCGGACGGTACCGTTAATACTGCGCTTTCGAAAGGATGGATCATGCCCAAAGCATCGACAGGGTACAGCGCTGTCGGTGAAGCCAGCTATACGACTGACTGGTTTAAGTTCGGCTCCCTCGGTGGCGCCGTGAGTTTGACCGCTAATGACGGAACCTCCTTCCTGCAAAACGGAGTTGCAGATCCCGGTGCGACGATGCGGTCAGTTCTTAGGATTTTCAGTTCCACTGGCGCACTGGTCGGAACTGCTATTGAAGATGCAACAACTCTAAAACGGACATGGAGCGGAAACCTTGCCTTTGGCGAGTACTATGCGCAGGTAGCCAGCTATGGCGACTACATCTCGCCTTACGAACCCAACTCGCGCTACTTCAACATGGGTGGCTACTTCCTGTCTGGTACCGGTCTAGCTCCGGTTCCTGAACCTGCGACGATGATCGGCCTTGCGGTTGGCCTTGGAGCCTTGGCTCGACGGCGGCGGAAGAAGTAAACACATTGGAGGGTAAAACCCTCCAATGCAAAAGCTCACCCCTTTCATCTGGCTGAACGGTACCGCCGAAGAAGCCTGCAAGTTTTACACGTCTCTCCTTCCGGGCTCGAACTTCGTCATAGCGATGCCCGGACTCGAGGGTATTCCCCTTATGGTCACGTTGATAGTACAAGGGCAGTCGATTAACTTTATGAACTACCCGACGGAGTTCCGTCTGACTCCCGCGTTTTCGTTCCAACTCGACTGCGAGGATCAAGCCGAAGTTGACCGCGTTTGGGAGGCGATGCTGGACGGAGGAACGACGATGGCTTGTGGATGGATCACCGACAGATTCGGCCTTACGTGGCAGGTGATCCCGCGTAGATTTATGGAGCTACTTTCCATAGGCACTCCGGCGCAGGTTGAAGCGGTCATGGGGGCAATGCAGCAGATGATTAAGCTCGAAGTCGGGCCGCTTGAAGTAGCATTCGAAGCCGCGCGCTAGCTCCACATTTGGGCAAGGTGGGCGTAGAGAGGGATGCCAATCACGAGGTTGAAGGGGAAGGTCACGACGATTGCCCCGGTGAGGTAGAGGCCGGGGTCGGCATCGGGTAAGGCGATCCGAACCGCCGCAGGAGCTGCGATGTAGGACGCGCTTGCCGCCATCGCACCGAGCACTCCGGCTCCGCCCGGCGATAAACCAGCCATATGCCCGATGACTACACCGAGGCAGCCGTTGAGCAGCGGAATCGTGGTTCCAAAAACGATCAAGAACAGAGATCGGCTTTTGAGGGCCTTGGCTCGTTCGCCAGCGACTAATCCCATTTCGAGGAGGAAGATCGTGAGGGCTCCTTTGAACAGATCTCCGAAGAGGGGGGAAATCTGCTCGTAGCCCTTAGCTCCGCTGATCAGACCGATGGCGATGCCGCCAATGAGAAGGATGAGGGCGCGCCCGGTGAGAAGCTCATGGACCAGCGGCCCGAGGTTGCTGTCGGACTGCTTCCGGACGACCAGATAGAGCGCGAAGAGAATCGCCGGGACTTCGAGGACCGCAACCAGGGCAGGCATGAACCCTTCGGCTGGGAGATTGTTCGTAACTGCAAACTGGGTGGCGGCAATGAAGGTCACCGCGGATACCGAGCCGTAGTGGGCGGCCAATGCAGAAGCATTGACGCGATCGATCTTGCCTAGCTTCCTGGCCGCCATGTAGGCTAACCAAGGGGTCAGAAGGCTGAGAAAACACGTTGCGAGGACCGGCTTCCACAGCTCGGCGATGGTGCATTTAGATAGCGCTACTCCGCCCTTGAGTCCAATTGCAAAGAGAAGGTAGATCGAGAGAGATGTGTACAGCCCTTGCGGGAGATCAAGATCGCTCTTCAACAGAACCGCCACAAACCCAAGGACAAACGCCAGAACCATGGGCGAGAGGAGGTTTGATGTGATGAGTTCGACGGAGTTCATGCTTGGCGGCGACTTACAGATTACTTGAGTCGATCACTGATCAGAGAGTTGCCGTCAGCGTATCCTCTAAATAGGCATCAAAGTTCGACTGAGATCGTGGGTTGTAAACATGTTTGATCCATGCCTCACGCTCGTGGGCTTGAACGGCGAGCTCCCAGACACAGACGCTGGTGCCGGTAGCATCAATTGACTGCCAGCGCGGTTCTTCGCCGTGTGCAGAGACCCAGACCCTGTGGTTCAGCATGTTTTCTCCGACCCAATAGTCGCAGAGTAGAAACACGGCGTCGGCACCAACGTGGATCATTGCAAAACCCATTCCGTAGTTTTCCAAACTGTTCCAGTCGGTTCCAGCGACGATGAAGGGCCCCCGGTTTGCATGTAGGTGTTCATCGAGGATCGGCAAAGCAGATGCAACCATTGAGCGAGGTTCAAAGCTGCTCACGGCGGCTCGAAGCGAGTACAACTTGATTCGCCAGTCGCCGAGCGATTCGACTCCAAGAAAGGTAATTGGTCGCGGGACGTACGGTTTCATCGCTTGAGCACTCGAATCGTTGAGGCAGGATGCTTTTCTAGTTCGGCCGCTGGCCTTATCGGACGTCTGACGAACTCCCCGCCGCAATTTGGGCAGATTCCTTCGAGCGGGCCGGAGACGCACTCGGAGCAAAAGGTGCACTCGAACGAACAGATCATTGCCTCTTGTGACTCGGGTGGCAAATCGCGATCACATCGTTCACAGTTCGGCCTTATTTCGAGCATATTCTTCGCGCTCCTGTTGCTCCATCAGAGCTTCCATCCGCTTGTCCGGAACGATCCATATGAGCGCAACTAGGAAGTAGCATGCCACCGACACCGGCGTGAATATCCACGCCATGGGTAGAGCGATGAAGTAGATCAGAAGAGAGAGCTTCTCCTTTCGCGCTTCCCCAATTGCTTCCGCCAAAACGCCACACTCTTTTTCGTAGCGAATGATCGCCTTTTCCAGGATGGTGTACGCAATAGCAGAAAGAAACAGCACCAATCCGAACGAGAAAGTTGGGAGCGCCGCAAAAGATGTTGCGCCCATCCAAGAGTTGCAGAAGGGGACCAGCGAGAGCCAGAACAGGAGATGAAGGTTTGCCCACATGACGCTTCCATTTACAAACCGAGTGGTTTGGAGAAGGTGATGGTGATTGTTCCAATAGATGCCGAGCATCGCAAAGCAGAGAACATAACTGAGAAAAACTGCTTTAAGTGGAATGAGATCGGCTAACGAGTTTCCGTGTGGAACTTTGAATTCCAGCACCATGATGGTGATGATGATGGCGATCACTCCGTCGCTAAAAGCCTCGAGTCGATTGGTCGTCATTCTGCCTAGCATACGCTGTGACGGGAACTTTTTGAATCTAAGTGTTTGTATTTGGTAGCGATGGGAAGGTCGGCGACTTTCGATATTCTTCGAAAAACATTAGATCAGGGGACAAGGGAATGGAAGAAGTTTTTGGGAGACGTGTCGGAAGAGCAAATTGTCTGGCAACCCGAAAAAGGGATGCACTCAATCGGTGGAATTTTTCTGCACATCATTGCCTGGGAAGCTTGGTGGTGCGAGAAATTTGTTGCGGGTGGAGAAATGGAGCCGCAGACGGTTGCGGCATTAGGTCTTGCTCGATTTTTCGATTTTAACGGCAAGTGCCCGTCGCCTCCCTCGGAGTCTCTGGAGTGGTACTACGAGCAAATGCGCTTGAATCGTGAAAGGTGCCTCCTAGTGTTTGAGAACGTGTCTCCGGAGACGAAGGTCAAGCGAGGGGAGACGTCGCGCTCGGCACAGTGGGTCTACAACCACCTCATCGATCACGACTCGTATCACGGCGGGCAGGCGGTTCTGCTCAAATCCCAATTCGAATCATTGACACGCTGAAGCGGCCCCTTGCTTTCGCAAGGAGCCGTTTTGGAGGTTATTTCTCTGCTTTGGGTGACTCCCTCGGAGTCTTCTCGGTGACGGTCGTTTTCACGTTTCGATCTTGAAGCATCGAGAGGAGCTGCAAGCCCATGAGGCCATTAAGCGAGCCCTCCGAGCCGTCCCCGCCGCCATTGATGATCAAGTCAGGGATGATCTTGATGTGGCCTTTGGCGATCTCTTCGGTGATCTTGAGTTTGGCGAAGTTTTCGCCGCCCATTGCGCTCACCTGGAGTTGGTAGGACTCAGCGGTTGATCGACCGATTGCCTCGATCTTCTCGGCTTCGGCAAGACCAGTCTTACTGATTTTTTCTGCCTCGGCCGAGGCGTTGACCTTGGTGTAGTCGGCTTGAGCGATACCGCGAGCGCGGGTCGCTTCGGCTTCGGCATTGGCCCTCATCTTGGTCGCCTCGGCTTCGGCGTTGACGGCGAGCTTCAGGGAAGCGGCGTCACCCTCGGCCTTTTTGACCGTCGCGTCGGCGGTTCGCTGGGCGATCTCGACGCTCTGGGAAGCCTTAACAATTTCGCGCTGCATATCCGCGATTGCGGTCTCTTTCTCCATACCCTGGCGCTTCTCTTGCGCCATTCGTTGGGTTTCGTAGGTCTTTTCCTCTTCCTGCGCGATTTTTCGGTCGGTCAGGGTCTTCATCAGGGCCTCGGGTGGAACGATGTCTCCGATAAGGGTATCAACCGCGTTGACGTTGTACTCTTCGAGAACGACCTGGATATGATCCTTTGCCGCTGCTTGTCGCTCCTTACGGGTCGAGAGGAAGCTGATCACGTCGCTATCCTGCGCCGAGTTTCGGAAGTAGTTTCCGATAGTAGGCTCCAGAACCTGGCTGACCAGGTTGTTCATCGATCCGAACCGCGCGATTACCTTGGGGGCCTCGGTGGCGGGGATGTGGATGATCTGCGAGACATCCAAGTTGAACGGGAAGCCGTCTTTCGAGCGAACCGTTATAGTCGAGAGGTTCTTGTCGAGGTTGTGTGACTCCGACCGAGCTGTCGCCCAGTTTAGGACTAGATTGGTGGTCGGGACAAGTTCGACCTTCATCGTGTATTTGTTGATCGGGTACTTACCTGGGCCGAGTGGCTCGAACCAGACGCCGCGGAAGCCCTTGTTGACGATGTTTCCGTGGCGGAAAGTCTCGCCGGTTACGTCGGTTCCATCTTCACCGATATAGCTGATCACAACTCCAACGTGTCCGATTGGGACGTCGGTCATCGGGATCTCTTCAATTTGAAAAGCCCAAGGATTGATGAAGTAGTTTCCGGCGAGGATGACCTGCGGTTGAAGACCACGGTTTCCGCCATTGGCCAGGAACGTATCCACGTCCTGGAAGTTGTTGTGGTTGTAGATCAGTTCACCAGCGATCTGTCCTTGCCGAATGGGCTCACCGTCAAGGCTCGTGACGATTCCGACCATGTTCTCGTTGATCATGGTTGTGTCGGCAATGCTGACGACGAAGGCGAGCTTGTTGATACGATAGGTACCGGAGGTTAGAATTCTGGTCTGGCGACCTTTCTGACCACCGTTTTCAAGGAACGCCTGCGCGTTTTGGAAGTTATCGCTTTCGACCTTTCGACCCAGAAGGTGACCGGTCGGCAATGGATGACCGTCGTTTGCGAGAACGATTCCGATCTTGCCTTCGGGAACGACTGTGAAGGGGTCCATGGTGACCGAGTATTGCCACGGCCACATTCCCCAGTACAGCCCAGGCGCCAGGGTGTCGGCCTGTATACCGGCTTCGCCTTTAGTGGCGAGGATGCGTCCATCGGGAAGCTCCTTGTTGGCGCCGATGAGGACAAACTTCTTGGTGACGAGCCCAATTCGATCTTCTGGAACGATCACCATTCCAAGGAAGAGCCGTAGGATAGGCTTGAAGAACACGATGCAGAGAAGGGGAATCAGTGCTGTAAACCACAGCGGGTTGATTCCGTTTGCGTCAAATTGTGCGATTTGCATAGTTAAGTGCAAGGGCCTTGCTGATCGGCACTGACCATTGTCATCCTTGCATCCACAATATCACTTACTGAGGACAAATGCCTAGGGTTGCAATTGCTGGTTTTCCCTTAACATTTCCCCTGGGCCGATGGCTCCAGGCAATTGAAAACTAGACGATTCCCGTGTAGAACCCAGCGAGGTCTGTGTCAGGAAAGTCCCAACGGTCTTGATTCAGAGCGATTCCTCGGAGGACACCTCGATGGTAGGTACCATGGTTGATCACGTGCGAAGCAATTTGCTTGACGGTAAGCGACAGGGCTTCGCCGGTCGTTCGTTGGTAATCGATCACTTCGTTGAGTTCACGCGACTCAAGGGCTTGCTTCCAACGCTGGTTGAGGTCTTGTAGAGTTTCGAGCGTTGGCTCGGGCAGTACGAACTCAGTGGGAGAAACCCCACAGACCCGCGTGATCCACATCCTCTGAGAGCCGAGGAGGTGGGCCATCTGTTCCAACTCTTCCGCGGAAGAATCTCGGCTCGCCAGATACTCAATCCAACGCGAGTTCGCCCAGAAGTCGTAACCAAAGAATTCGAGAAGATGCTCCTTCATTGAACCGAGTTTATCGGAAATCGTCAACCATTTAATGAAGTGGCTGGCAACCGAGATCAACAATTGCCTGATGCCCGCTCCTTCTGATGACTGGAGAGCCGTGGTCGGCTATGCAATCTGGATTCTCAGCTATGCGGTGCGAAGGCTTTTAGTCTCTCTGTATCCCTACCATAGCGGCGTCCTCAATGGTGACTGGCGGCTTCTAGATTTCGGGCTCACCCTCTTGTTGACCTTGGCTGCATCGCTTTGGTTTGCGAAAGTTGTCCCCGTACCCAAATCTCGTCCTGAGTTTGTTTGCACGTTATGGTTCCTCACCCGTCTTTTCTGGGAGATGACTCGTCCAACATTGAGTTAGGCTGGGTCGAGCACTTTCTGCAATACCGCGTCAGCAAACTGCTCTAGAGAAGTCGCGAGGAAGTCTGCGCCCTCTTCTAAGAACCGCTTCGGATCGCGGTTAACGATTCCTCCACCGACGCCAATCTTTGGCACTTCCGCTCCAGACCTCAACGAGACGAGTTCTCGGATCATTCGGAGCGTCCATTCCGCACCTTCGTCGTGGGAGCAAGATACCAAGACTAGGTCTGGGCGCGAATCGGATACTTCTCGAATAAAGCTTGGAATGGGAACATTTGCCCCAAGGAACCTAACGGACCAGTTCTGACTAGTGAGGTAGTCGGAGAGCATTCGCAACCCAATCGTGTGGTGATTCTGCGGGGCAGCACCGATGACGGCGACCTTTGCCCCCGGTGCCGGCGAACCAAGATAGTTCATGATCCGAGTCATCTGCCTTTCGGTGATCGAACTCGTCATGTGCTCCTGGGCTTCGTCGATGGCTCCCGACATATACCAAGCGCCAATGGTCGTCATCGACGCGCCTAGAAGTTGTGTATAGAGAGTAATGAGATCTCGGCTTGTTCTGAGAGCTTGATCGACGATTCGATTGCACTCGCGTTCGTCGCCTCGACACGCCGCTCGGGCAAATGGAACGACGAGATCCAAAATGCTTGCTCCATCGTTACCATCCGTTGTCGTTCGGATGATGGCATTGAGCGCGTCCTCAACTTCGGCCCGAGCGATCGAATAGTAAATGTGTCTTCCAATCCGATTTGCTGAAACAATCCCTTTCGCTCTCAAGCGTGCCAGGTGATTACTGACGTTCGGTTGGCGAAGACCGGTGGATTCGACGAGTTCGTTGACGCTCCTAGAGCCATCCATCAAGTTCATCAGGATCGCACGCCGGGATTGCTCGGAGATTTCGTCAAAAATGCTCATTCGGTTCCTTCTTAGAATATACATCAGCATTGACTGATGTATCTCGTTGTTCAGGCTTTTCACGAAATGAAATTCGTATAAATAGGAAACTGCCAACTTGAGGGAATACGCCACAATAGGATGCTTGCTTACAATGTTGTTACAGGCGACGTAGATCAACGAGGACTTATACCAGAGATGTTTTTGAACCTAGAATCCGAAGACTTTGCCTTTCTCGAAACCGTTAAAAAATTCGTTGCGGAGGAAGTTCTGCCCAACACCCGAGCTTGGGAAGAAGCAACTGCTTTCCCAGACGAAATTTGGACCAAGATGGGTGCCATCGGCCTCTTGGGGATGACGCTTCCGAGAGAGAAGGGCGGAACCGGATGTTCGACGATGGCTTATGTCGAGGCTTGTCGCGAACTTGCCAAAGGCGACCCCGCACTTTCGATGAACGTTGCCGCTGTTAACGCGCTCTGCGTTGCTCACTTCGACCACTTTTCAACTCCTGAGCAGTGCGAAAAGTATCTCCCTGGCATTCTAAAGGGTGAGATCAAATTGGCTTGGGGACTGACAGAACCGGATGCAGGTTCAGACGCTCGCCGAGTGCGAACCAAGGCTGAGCCAACCGATCAAGCAGGCATTTACAAGATCAACGGCCGGAAAATGTTCATCACCAATGGTGGCAAAGCAGACCTGATCGTTCTTATTGCAAGAACAAGCGACACTGAGCTTTCAGCGTTCTTGATGGAAACCAACCAGCCCGGATTCAAGCTGGAAAAGCGAATCCACACGGTTGGCGTTTCGGCATCCAACACGGTTCAATTCGCACTGAATGACGCGATCGGCTGGCACACACCATGTACGTTCGAGCAGGCAATTGGTTTGCTCTACAGAGGGCGACTTGGAATCGCAGGCATGGCTGTGGGAATCGCTGAGAAGGCGTATGAACTCATGCTCGAATACTCTAAAGGTCGCGAACAGTTTAACCGCCGGCTCTGTGACATGCAGTCCGTCCAGAACATGATTGCGGATTCCGCGATGGAAGTCGAGGCGGCTCGCCTGTTGCTCCACAAGGGAGCGACCAACATGGACAAGGGCCTTCCTGTCGTTCTGGAAAGTTCGTACGCGAAGCTGTACGCTTCGGAAGCTGCAAACCGAGTGACCAACCGGGCGATTCAGGTTCACGGCGGACGCGGAATGACCAGAGAGTTCTTGGTAGAAAAGCTTTGGCGCGATGCTAAATTGACGGAAATTGGTGAAGGTTGCTCAGAAATTCAACGGCTGGTCATCGCAAAGCAAGTCTTGAAGTAATAATGTAGCATGGCTATTACCGCTATCGCGCTTCTTTTGGCGTCCTCTGGGCGCCAAGACGGAATGATTGAACTCGGGCGCAAGTTCGTTGCCGGAGAAAAACTGGTCTACGTTACAAAGGCCGAGATCACCGACGAGCAAAGAAGCGGCGACCTGCAAACGTTTATTCCTCACGACGAGTCATATTCGTATCGCCACACGCTGGATGTTCAGAAAGTGAAAGCCGACGGGATTGCGGAACTCCTATACACCCGCCCGACCATGTTAGTCACTCTGGGCGATACCGCTGAAGCTGCCGCGAAGACGACGACGCAAAAGCTGGATTGGAAGCTTCAAATGGACGTAAGCCCCGTGAATGAGGTTCTTGAGATGAAGGACCTTACTCCGAAGAAGGCGGATGCTCCGAAGAAGAATGACGGTGTGCAGTGGTTGCGATCAAAAGGAATCCAGGGCTCGGAGGCGGACGGAACCGCGGTCGGACTTCTATTCTCCTTTGTCGGTGAGGTTCAGCGACTGGCCTTCTTCATTGGAGGATTCGATACGTCTCTTGATATATCTCCACGGATGCCCTTTGAAGAGATCAAAGTCGGCGACACGTGGCAACGAACGGTCTCTGCGACGCCGCAAAAACTGAAGGGCCAAGGGGACAAGATGGGTGTCCAAAGGTTGGACTACACCTACACCTATAAGGGGATCACTAAGAGCACCGAAGGGAAGGAGATTCACCGGATTGAGGCAGTTGTGAAACTTGATACCGACATGGCAGAGTTCGCCCGGCAGCTAACGAAGTCGTCAAAGTCGAGTACATCACTCAAGACCGTTCCCCTGAAGTTTGACGCTAAGGTGAAATACGATCTCGACCTCAAGACCATGCACCTCTTAAAGGCGGCTGCCGAAAGTTCCGGGAGCTTTGCCATTGAGGTGAAGGGCGTTTATCAGCCTTTGCTTGAAGATCGGTTCAGAGGGCGGACCTTGGTGAAGCTGGAGTCTTGGACGAAACCGGGTGACGCAAAGCCCAGCACGGCAAAGCCCGGAACGAAGTCGACGACCAAGCCTGGCAAGAAAGGCGGCGGCTAAACGCACTTGGTGATCGTCTAGAATCCTACAGGATTCATGCGTCAACAGATTCAATCACGGACCCAGGATGATCGCGCGCTCGAGTTTGTGCTGAGCGTTGGGGTTGTGGGTTTGATGTCTCTTTTGGGTTATCAGGTCAAGGGCGTCAGTGCATCAGTAGTTGCCGGTTTATTTGGTGTGGTCGTCTTTGCACAGGGTCGCTGGACCACGCGAAACTTTGTGATCCATGTCCCGCTGGCTGCGTTCGCAGTTGCAGTGTCGCCGGTGCTCCTTCCGGTGTTAGCGGTTGGACTGTTTTTGCTCATGCCGCTCGCATCGCGGCACGGCATTCGCCGAGTTCTGGCGCTTTTCGCTGGGGAGTTGGCTGGACTCGCGCTAGCGTACGCCCTGGCTAGTCAGCCTTGTTGGCTGATTGTGTTGCCCTATCTGATTGTACGGATGGCGGTGGCGATGCTCGTTTCTCGTTTCAGCGGATTGCCCCTGGATGTCGGGGCAATGAGCGGCCTGCCAGCGTGGTTGGCTGGCGGACTGGCCGGGATTGTGGCGGGTTGGGTGATGTCGGTTGCTCCTTCACCAGAACTTGCCTGTTTGCAGTTTGGGTTGATCGCAACCGTTTGGCTCGGGGTGATGCGGGCATATCTGGTGGCCGGAGAAGAGTTTTCGGCGGGTCTGGTCGGACTGGGAAATCTCCTCGGTTACGCTCACCCTTATACGGGCGGCCATTCGCGAAGGGTTGGCTACCTGGCCCGGGAAACGGGGCGACGGCTGGGTATTCCTGAATGGCGATTGGATGAGGTCGTGCATGCCGCTTTGCTGCACGATATTGGGAAGTTGGCGGTTGACGAGAGAATTTTAGAGAAGCCCTCCAAGCTGACGGATGAAGAGTTCGCCGTCATCAAAACTCATCCGGGGATTGGCGAGGCGATTGTGGCTGAGGTCCTTGCTCACAAGCCATTGGCGAAGTGGATTCGGCACCATCACGAGCGAATGGATGGTCGTGGTTACCCTGACCAGTTGCCCAAGAGCGCGATTCCGATAGAGAGTCGGCTGATTGCGGTTTTGGATGCCTACGATGCGATGACGGGCACGAGTGCCGATGGACACCGGCGTCTCTACCGCGATCCGGTCACTTCCGAAAAGGCTCTCGATGAGCTGCGGCGATGCTCGGGGACCCAGTTTGATCCGCGAGTTGTAAAGGCGTTTGAGGCCGTTCTTAAGCACGGGAAGGGGGGCGTCTTGTGATAGGGTGGCTGGTAACAGGTCTCATGTGTGCGGCGATGATTGGGTTCACGGCGTGGCACCTGCCGATTCTGCGGGTAGCGCGCCAGCGGCGGCTGGCTAAGGGGATCGGGGTCGCGGTGGAACACCGCTCGCCCTTCCTAGCTGGTTCGGTAGATGCCCTTGAGCAGTTGGTCGCAGCGGTAGCGCTGGAGATGTCGCTTTCCGCTCGCCAGCGCGAAAAGGTTCGGATTGCGTCGCAAATCTGCGATCTTGGCTTGTGCGGGGTCCCCAGCCAACTTCTGAGAAAGAACTTTGAGTGGACGCCGGAAGAGCAATCCACGTTTGAACGACACGCTGCCGGTGGGGCTGGAATCTTGAAAGGGAACCGTCTTCTTGCGGAATACGCACCGATTGTGCGGCAGCACCATTCCCGGTTTGAATTGGAACCCGAAGCTCCGGTTGAAAGCCGAATCTTGTCGGCTTGCTCAGACTATCTCCAGCTCATTCGGCATGTCGGGAAGGAGCGCGCATTGGTTGCTCTGGATCGTCAATCGGGATTCCACTACGATCCGTGGGTGGTGAAGGCAATCAGAGAGGTGGTCGCTAAGGATGAATAAGATCAAGATCAACTGGCGTGATCCACTGTTGCTAATCGTGCTCTTCGCGTTCTTGTACCGGCTGATCGGCGTCGGGTGGGGGTTACCCAACGAGATTCGAGCGATTTCCTTGCACCCGGATGAGCAGGTGAACTTGCTCATTGCCCGTCAAGGTATTGAGCCGGGGAAGTTTGATTTCACTCCGGGGTTTTACAACTACGGAACTTTGTACTTCACGTTTCTCCGGTTCGTTTCCGATGTCGTCGGAGTTTATTCTGGCGGGTTTGATGCTCAGGGCCAACTGACCCCTGCTGGGATGGGTTCGGTTCATCTGGTCGCTCGTGTTTTCAACTGCCTGTTCGGAGCGATCACTTGTGGATTGGTGTTTGCAATCGGGCGGCGGTTTCTGAGCACGGTTGGCGCGGGGTTTGCCGCGGCTGCTTGCGTCGTCGCTCCGGCCTTGGTGGTCCATTCTCGGTTTCAAACGGTGGATGCCATGGCGACAATGTTTGCCGTCGCCTCGCTGTATTGGTGTATTCGCGGCCTAGATTCTGGCGAGAAGTTAAGACGCGCCGCGATTTGGGCGGGCGTATTTGCTGGCCTGAGTGCAGGGACGAAGTATGTGGGATTCGCGGCTGCATTGGCAATGATTCCGGTTGTGTTTTTGCGCTCATCCATTTCGGGCCAAGGATCTGCCGTCGAGACTGGGTCTAGAAAATGGCTGGAAGCCGGGGTTGCCCTTATTGTTGCAATCGTGGTGTTCTTAATCACGACCCCAGGAGCACTGCTGGAGAATGCGGTATTTATTCGAGACTTCACCTTTGAGCTCAACCACAGCAAAGAGGGGCACGGAATTGTCTTTGCCCAAACGGCCCCGGCGTTCTTGTATCACCTCGGAAATCTCTGGCTAGGATTCAGCTTGATGGGTCTCCTTGTCGGGCTCTATGCTTTCGCACGAGGTGCAATGTTGAAGTCAGCACCCATCATCGTTTGCGCGGTGTTCTTCGTGCTGATGTACGGAGCGGTTTCGGGAGGGCAGATCAAGTTCATGCGCTACATTCTCCCGACGATTCCAGCCCTGGCGCTCGGCCTAGGATATGTGATCGATCTGATGCGGGCGAAGTCCGATCTTGGCAAAAGGATCGGCGTCGTTCTTGGACTTGCTGTGGTTGGTGGCCTGGATAAATCAGGGTTTGTCGCCTCGGGAACGATGACGGCACAGATGTTGGCAGTTGATCCACGCGATTTGGCCGGGAAGTTTTTGAAGGACAAGAACGAAGTTGGCCTTGTGAGCGATCCCTGGTTCTGGTCGGCGACGGTTCATCCCGAAGTACCGATGACCAGAATGTTTGGCCCGAAGCGGCTGATGGAGATGTGGGCTGGCTGGTCCTCGCCAAAGATCGTTCGGTACATCCCGGAGAATCCTGCGGAGCGGTACGACTGGGATAAGCGGCTCATCACCGAATTGAAGCCAGAGTACATCACCTTCAGCTCGTTTGAGTACGGTCCGGTCCAGCGAATCGCGGACAGTAAGGGAGGCACCGATGTCGAAAAGCTCTTTGCATCCCGTTACACCGAGTTCGTTGAAGAACTGGGCAAAGCTTACGAAATTTTTCCGGGGCCGTGGGACGACGGACTGGGGCACCGACTCATGGTAGAGGATATGGAGTACATCCACCCGAGGGTGACGATTTGGAAACGCAAAACGCCCTGATCGAGTCGGTCGAGTGGTTCCTTGACCACCTGAAGGTGGAAAAAGGAGCTTCGCCGCACACTTTGGAGGCGTATTCGCGCGACCTCACAGAAGCAGTTTCTTGTTTTTCACAGCTTAGTGCTTGGGATGCCCTGACGGACGAAATGATGCTCGCTTGGGATTCGCACTTAGCCTCCCAAAGCTCGGCACGGTCGGCCCAGAGGAAGGCCTCGGCGCTGCGGTCGATGTTGAAGTTTTTGAAACGTAACGGCGTGGCGATTCAGATTGATCTGCCTTCGACTGGTGGATTTCGAGTTCCCAAACGGCTGCCAAAGGCACTGCCAGTGGCCGTCGTCAACGACGTGCTGGCAGGTGCCGAAACGGATTCGCGTTTAGCACCCAGGAACTTATGCCTCTTAGAAGTCTTGTTTGGCTGTGGACTTCGAGTTTCAGAAGTGGTCACTCTCCGAACTTCTGAGGTTGATCTGGATGCTGGTGTCCTGCGGGTCACTGGCAAACGGGGGAAAATGCGCGTTGTGCCCATGCCTTCTGGAACATCGACGTCCCTTCAGAACTGGCTTGAGAACGAAAGAAAGGGCCTCTTGAAGAAGCCTAGTGGACTGGTTTTTATCTCGGCCCGAGGAAGTGCCCTCTCGCGACAGGCGGTTTACGGAATCATCGCCGCCGCCGCCCGCGCTGGCGGAGTCACTGGTCATGTCGGCCCTCACACGATGCGGCACTCCTATGCGGTGTCTTTACTGAAGGGCGGCGCGGATTTGAGGGCGGTTCAAGAGCTCTTGGGACATGAGTCGGTGGCCACCACGCAGGTTTACACTGAGCTAGCTGACGATGAGATTAAGAGTCGGTACTTGTCGGCGCACCCGCGGGGGTGAGTGTTGAGAGCCAACTCTCTGCCTGTTTTGGCCACCGGAAAACTAGGACTTCATGGTTTGGGCTGGACTGCCATTCGTGCATTCTCTTTCGCTTGCTGTTGAAGGATTTGAAGTGCCAGAGGATGGTTGATTCGCTGGTCAGGAGCCGTGTCATGCTCTCATTGTTTCCGTTGCAGCACTTTTCGCCGAGAATGCCTCGTTTGATGCACCTGACCACGAGGCGGCCGAATGAAAGCCACCTGGGGTAGTCAAGGCACACGATGAGGTCGGTGCGTGGGTCAATGATGCTTCGGAAGCGCCGATAGTCGGAGTCGATTACCCAGCCTGGTTGCGAGGTGAGTTGGTCAATCCTTGCCTCTTGCTCGACCAACGGGGGCTCAGCCCAACCAGGAAGCCAAGCGATCTCGTCGACCTCGATGAGAGGTAGACCAGTTCGGTAGGACACTGCCTTGGCGAGGGTCGACTTTCCAGACCCGGTGACGCCGGAGATGAGGATTCGCCGAGGGGTCACACTTAAATTTTACTCATGCAAAAAGGGCACTATTCGGATGAACCTGAAGGTTGAACTCGATGGCAAAGTCTTTGGAGGCCGCAACAAGGCCGATCATGGCGGCATTGTCGGTGCAGAGCGATAGCGGTGGTATGTAGGCGGGGATTTGATTCTGTTCCCCGAGTTTCTTAACCATGGCTCTCAGATTTGGGTTTGCTGCGACTCCCCCGCACAGGGCGATGCTCGCGGGGTTGTGGTCTTCGATAGAGTTTCGGAGGCGTTTGACAAGCACATCGTTGATTGCAGCTTGGAGCGAGGCTGCCGCATCAGGGACGCTGATGCTGGGACCTTTCGACTCGGCCAGGCGAAGCACCGCTGTCTTTAGCCCGCTGAAACTCATGTCATATCGCTCTTTGGCAAGCCCTCGTGGGAGGTCGTAGCGTTTGGGGTTGCCAAGGATTGCCTGCTCAGAAATCTGCTTTCCTCCGGGGTAACCGAGGCCGAGCAATCGCGCGCCTTTATCGTAAGCTTCACCCGCTGCATCGTCCCGAGTTTGGCCGAGCAGTTCGTATTGTCCGATGGCTTGGATCAGGACGAGCTCGCTATGTCCGCCAGATACAAGAAGTGAGATGCAAGGGAACTTGATTTCATTTGGAAGTGCCAGCATGGCGAGAAGGTGACCTTCCAGATGATCGACTCCGATGAGCGGCTTCTTATGGGCAAAAGCAAGCGCTTGGGCTGCGGTGACACCGACACTGAGAGCTCCGACAAGACCAGGTCGGTTCGTAACGGCGATGGCATCTAATTCGGAAACCTTGCAAGTAGCGATCTCAAGAGCTTCGTGAATGACAGGGAGAATCGCTTCGACATGGGCGCGAGCAGCGGCTTCAGGTACGACTCCGCCCCATTTTTGGTGCATCTCGATTTGAGTGGCAACGACGTTGCTGAGAACCTGGCGACCGTTAACAACCGCCGCAGAAGTCTCGTCGCAAGACGACTCAATAGCCAGAATTCGGCTCACGGCTTCCAACCGAGCAAGTCATCCATCATCATCACAATGGCATCTTCTTGGTTGTCAGGATAGTACGCCTTCCGAACAGTGGCTTGTATGAATCCCATCGACTCATACAGTTTTAGGGCCACTTCATTGGACTTCCGAAGTTCAAGAGTTGCGCATACTGCCCCCTTTTCCCGGGCCTTAACAAGCATCTCGTTCATCAGCTTACGGCCAATCCCTTGTCCGCGAAAATCGGGCGAGACGACGACGTTGGTGACGTGTGCCTCATCCACTAGAACCCAAGTACCGCCGTAGCCGATGACTTTGCCCTCCACCAACGCCACGAGGAACACTCCATACTTGTGCTCTAACTCATTCTCGAATGACTTGCGACTCCAGGGAGCCGAGTGGGTGGCACTCTCGATGACCAAGATCTCATCAATGAGATCTTTTGACAAAGGAACAAAACGAAGGGTAGCGAGTGCGCTCACTAGCCTCCCAAATAGGCTTCCTTCACCTTAGGATCGTGGAGCAAATCTTGTCCCGTTCCTTGCAAAACGAGTTCACCGGTTTCGAGCACGTATGCCCGATGGGCAATTTCCAATGCACGATTCGCATTCTGCTCAACGATGAGAACCGTTTTTCCGTCAGCGTTCAAGTCCTTGACGATGTTGAAGATCTCCGTGATCAGGAATGGCGCGAGACCTAGCGAAGGTTCGTCAAGGAGCAGAATCTCCGGTCGAGACATCAAGGCGCGACCGATAGCGAGCATTTGCTGCTCACCGCCCGACATCGTGCCGCTGTTCTGCTTAAATCGTTCTTTGAGCCTTGGGAAGCGGCCAAGGACCATCTCCATGTCGGCGGCAACTCCGGCCTTGTCCTTCCGTAGATAAGCGCCGAGCTGAAGATTTTCTTCAACCGTCATGTTGGTGAAAATGCGACGACCTTCTGGAGCGTGCGAGAGACCACGCTTCACGATCTCGTGCGGTTGCAACGTGGTCAACTCTTCGCCGTTGTATGTCACCGAACCTGAGCGGGGGCGAATTAACCCCGAAATGGTGCGAAGCAAAGTACTCTTTCCCGCCCCGTTGGAGCCGATGATGGCGACGATTTCGCCGGGCTGAACGGTGATCGAGACATCGTTCAGCGCGTTGATCGCCCCATAGAACACGTTGAGATTCTTTGTTTCAAGCATGAAATCGATATTGGTTCTACCTTAACTACGATTCAAAACCTGATTTCCGGGAGGCGAATACCCTAGAATATTTACCAGGATATGAAGAATCCCAAGTTCACTCGTGCCTTCGAGGTCGTAACGGCGCTACCTCAGCCCCTTTTGCCGCTTAAACGACTCGCCACGAACCTCCTCTGGACGTGGGACCACGAGATTCGCGACTTGCTCCGATCCATCGACAAGGATCTTTGGCAAGAGTGCGAGCACAACGCTATCCTGTTCCTGAACCGTGTTCCCGCCTCGCGCTGGGCAGTTCTGGAAGTCGATCCGGTGTTCATGAATCGGGTCGAAGGATGTGTTGCAAAGCTTGATAACTACCTAGCCGCGAAGACCTGGTTTGAAACCACTTACCCGGAGGAAAAGGGAACTTTTGCCTACTTCTGCTTTGAGTTCGGCCTCACAGAGGGTCTCCCAATCTACTCCGGCGGCCTCGGAATTCTTGCCGGAGACCACCTTAAGTCGGCCTCTGACCTTGGTTTGCCTCTCGTCGCCGTCGGTCTGCTTTATAACCGTGGCTACTTCCGACAGCGTCTGAACAAAGACGGCTGGCAGGAAGAGGTTTATCCGGAATATGATTTCTACCAAATGCCGCTCTCGCTCATGCGGGATAGCAATAACGAGCCGATTCGAATTCCGGTCGATTTTCCCGACCGGGTGGTGACTTGCCAGATTTGGAAAGCGGAAGTCGGCCGGATTCCACTGTATCTGCTTGACTCGAACATTCTGGAGAACGCCGAGAACGACCAAAACATCACCGACTCGCTTTACTCGGGCGATGAGGAAATGCGGATCCGCCAAGAGATGATCCTAGGAATCGGCGGAATGAAGGCGCTTCAGGCGCTGGGTATTCAGCCAACGGTGTGCCACATGAACGAGGGCCACGCAGCCTTTATGTCCGTCGAGCGAATTAGGCAATTCATCGCGGCCCAAGGTTGCGACTTCCGAACCGCTCGCGCAGCAACGGTGCATGGCAACGTCTTCACCACTCACACGCCGGTTCCTGCCGGGTTCGATGTGTTCCCAGAGCCACTACTGAGGCGGTACATGAACAACTCAGTTGAGGCTTCCGGTATCCCGTTCTCTGAGTTCATCAAGCTAGGAAGATTCGATCCACTGAATCAGGCTGAGAACTTCAATATGGCGCTGCTGGCAATGGAGACTGCGAACCACGTTAACGGCGTTGCAAGACTTCATGGCGAGGTCTCGCGAGGAATGTTTGCCAACCGTTGGCCGGATTATCCCGAGAAAGAGGTGCCAATTGGACACGTGACCAACGGGATCCACACGATGACTTGGATCGGGCGTGGGATGGCACGCCTGTTCGATGAGTTCTGCGGCACTGATTGGCGCAGAAATCCGTCCGAGCCCGCGAACTGGGCGGGAGTCGCCGACATCCCCGACGAAGAACTCTGGACGGTGATGGAAGATCAGCGCGGCGCGTTGATTCGAACTGTGCGAAAGCGGCTCGCCAAGAGCCTTGCCGCCCGAAATATGAGCAGCCGGCCAGATTACGACTATGTTAGTTCAATCCTAGACCCTAGAGTCCTAACGATTGGTTTTGCGCGACGGTTTGCGACGTACAAGCGCGGTTCGCTAATGCTCACTGATCCAGATCGACTGAAGTCGATTCTCTATCACGCCGAGCGTCCAGTTCAGATCGTGATCTCTGGAAAGTCGCACCCTCGTGATGATGCCGGAAAGAAGCTGATTCAAGAGCTTTTCAACTTCATTAACCATGGCGGCGCAAGGTCCCGAATGGTCTTCTTGGAAGACTACGACATGGGTGTTGCGCGAGCACTGGTCCAAGGCGTTGACGTCTGGCTAAACAACCCGCGACGGCCCTACGAAGCTTCGGGAACGAGTGGAATGAAAGTCGTTCCGAACGGTGGCTTGAACTGCTCGATCCTTGATGGTTGGTGGGATGAAGGGTATCAGCCTGGCCTTGGCTTTGTGATTGGCAACCGCTCCGAGGGCGGCGATTCTGGTCACCAGGATTGGCTCGATTCGAGATCGCTTTATGATGTGATCGAGAACCAGATGGCACCAACGTTCTACCACCGAGTTGAGAAAGGAATCCCGGTAGGCTGGCTCCAAATGGTCCGGGAGTCGATCATGGCTCATGCGCCGTTCTTTTCCACTCACCGCATGGTCCAGGACTACACGCGGCAAGCATACGTTCCTGCTTCCGAGTCCTTTGTTCAAGTGAGTGCGAACGGATCTGCTTTAGCTAAGGACGGATTAGCCTGGCGTGACAAGGTGCAAGCCAATTGGGGACAAGTTTCGGTCGTCTCTGTTTCGGACAGCGCGGCTCTGTCGAACCCAATGGGGAACGAGTTCACAGTGACGGCTAGGGTTCGATTGGGAGCATTGTCTCCTGCGGAAGTCCGGGTTCAGGCAGTCAGCGGAAAAGTTGGCACCAACCGGGAGTTGACGAATACCTCGGTGATTGATCTTGCATTTGGTGAGAAGGATGGCGAGAACTACGTTTACTCCGGCCCACTGAATTTCGATCAGCCTGGTCACCAGGGATACACCATTCGTGTAGTTCCGTTCCACCCCAATGTATCGGTTCCGGCAGAGCTTAACTTGGTTCGCTGGCAGTAAACGATCAACCCTCCGCTGTCAGCCCTGACAGCAGAGGGTTGATCTCTCAAATCCGATTCAGAATTGACTCGCGATTGAATAGTCTAACGCTCCAGCCCATGGCGATGAAAGCGAGTACGGTTCCGATTCCGACGGTCATCGCGATGCCAACGGCATCATATTTGCCGCTGAGGGCGTTTCGGATCACGTTCGCGGCATTAAGGATGGGGATCGCATAGACAGCCCTGCTCTGGGCGAAATCGGTGAAGCCGATGATCTGGCTGAACATTGCCGGAAGCATAACAAGGATGCTGCCTTGCGCCAGATAAGTCTGCGCTTCGCGGGTGTTTCGGGCAAAGCTGCTGATGGCGATCAGGGCGCTCGCAAAGAACATTGTTGTCGGGATCAACGCTACCAAGATTACCAAGACTCCGGTGAAGTTCAGCCCAAGACCATTCTCGAACAGAGGCTTCAGGAATTCTAGACGCAAGCTGTAGAACACAAAGATTGTGGCGATGCTGCTTGCGGTGGCAAGGAATGAAGCCGAAGCTAACGCGAAGAGCTTACCAAGGGCAACTTGTTTACGGGCGACTGGGCTGATCAGGAGAGTCTCTAGCGTCTGACGCTCCTTCTCGCCAGCGACCATGTCGCTAGCCGAGCTCATGGCCCCGTAGAACGCCCAAATCACGATCAGATAGGGAAGTAGTTGGACGAGGAATTCGTTGGTGTTCGTGTCTCCGACCTTGACTTCCTTTCGCTCAACGCTGAGGGGTTTGAGCATCGCCTTGTCGATCTGCTTCTCCTCGAAGAGTTTGCCGACGATGGCCTCGTTCATGGCACCCATCGACTTCTCGATCACGCTGAGGGCAATTTGGGCTTTCTGCTCAGAAGGGTCAAAGTACGCGGGGAGCTTGAACGGCTTGTTTGACGCTAGAGCGGACTCCATTCCGTTTCCAAAGTCGAGGGCAAGGCGGACATCGCCTTTCTTGATTTTCGCTTCAGCATCAGCGACTGAAGGCAATTCCTTGACGGTCATTCCGCCTTTCTCCAGTGCCTTAATGAATCCATCGGTGGCGGCGTCGTGTTTCGGGACGATGGCGTGGACAGTCGTCTTGGTCGCTTTGCCGATGCTTGAGAAGATCAAGCCGAACAGCATAAACATCAACGCAACCGAGAAGATTGGGCCGATGAACATGGCTGAGCGCACCCGCTTGTCGCGGAGCATTTCGCGCATTTCTTTGCGGTAGACGGTGAGAATTGGGTTCATGCCACCACCTCCCGGCTGTAACCGACGACATTCAAAAAGGCCTTCTCCAAACTGCTCTCTCCGGTTTGAGCCTTGAGCGCTTCAATCGAGCCCTGGCCCTTGAGTTCGCCGTCGTGGATACAAACTATGTGATCGCATAGACGTTCCACCTCGCTCATGATGTGCGTGCAGTAGATGATCGTCTTGCCTCGCTCGCGCTCTTGCTCCACAAAACGCATGACATCCTGGCTCATCACGACATCGAGGCCGCTGGTGGGTTCGTCGAAGAACAGCACTTGGGGATCATGGATCAGCGTCCGAGCGATGTTGACTCGCTGTTTCTGTCCGGTACTGAGTTTATCGCAGAGGCCGTCGGCGTACGAGCCAATATCTAAGCGTGAGATGAGTTCATCCACTTTCGACTTGAGTGTCGCGCCCTGCAACCCGTAGAGTTCTCCAAAGTAGGCGAGAATTTCCCGGGGGGACATCCGCCCATATAGGGCGGTTGAAGTAGACATGAACCCGATGCTCCGCCGGACCTCGGTGGGCTGCTTGACGATGTCAAAATCATTGACCCAGGCGCGTCCGCCTGACGGAGTGAGAACCGTGGAAAGCATCCTAAGCAGGGTCGATTTGCCTGCGCCGTTCTTTCCGAGTAACCCTACTATTTGGCCCGCGTTCGCTTCAAACGTGGCATCTTGGACGGCTTTCACGTCGCCACGTTTGGGGTCGATGAAGACTTTTGAAAGTGACTCAGTGCGAACCATGCGAGGGATTATACGTTTGCAACTCAGGTGAGGATTCGCAAGGGCTGATCAGTTGGCACAGTTTATGTCACCAGGTAACCTGATGGAGGCCGATTGAAAGTGTTTTGTCTTACGAGGATAGTGGGTGGATTAGTTGCGGCGAGCCTGGCTTGTGCGGCTCTTTCTCGATCTGTATCCGCGTCCGGCAGCGCTGTTTACGTTGACGGAACTCAAGTGATCACATTCCGGGCGACTTCAAATGGAGTGAGTCCAGATCAGCTTGCGGCAAAGGCAGCTTCCCGGCTTTCGAGGGCCTCGGGAAAAGTTGCTGTGCGGAGATCCGGTGACGATTATGTCATCAAGGTTGGCGCAGACACAGTTTTGACGATCACGCGTCCGGAGGCTGTTGCTCGGGGAATTGACCGAAAGACCCTTGCCTACCGGTGGGCTGGCGAACTACAAAGAGTCCTCGTCGAGAGCAAACGTTCAGCAAATCCAAGCCAAGGGGAGATTCGATTGCCTGTCGGCGACTCCACCGCCTTATCGATACCCACGACGGTCAAGGTCACATCCTCAGATGATCGATTTCTCTCGATTAGCAAGGCCGGCTCGACGTACTATGCGACGGCGATTCGGCCAGGCACCGGATTTGTGACCATCAACAACGGAGGTGCCGTCCGCCAAGTGAGTTTCGTGTGCCGCATGACAGCGGCAAAGCTTCCAGATGCCTATGAGGCGGAGGTGACAGGTAGGCCAGCAATTCCTGGAACCGTGCGCGGTGCCATCGAAGCGGCTCTCAAGCAACAAACGAAGTTTTCACCGCTTGCAAAGCTCGAATGGAGTGTGGAGAACGTACCTGCGCTGGGAGCAGGGCTTACTGTCACAGTGCCCGTCAAGATCAACATAACCGCACCGGACACTGCTTCTCGAGCCGGGACGGTCACAGTCAAAGTATCCAACGTCACCCTAATTCCGCAGGATGAAAACGTTCTCTGGTACTGCAACGACCCGGAAAGGGTAGAAAAACCAGGGAACCTCTTCGCGGCGACACTCGAACTCGGAAAATCGGCTCGGTATCTGTACCATCACATCAATGATTCGGCTGGTCCCCTGATTCTCAGATCGCAGATCGTCAACGACTCTGACGTAGCGGCGAAAATCGCGCTGACACCGGGTGATTCGGCTCCTGACTTCGATCCTGTAGGGGCAGGGATGCGAGCTGGAGATTTGTTCATGCGAGCGATTCGATCAGCAAGTGGAGAAATCGTTGTGATTCCTCCGCGTTCGACGTGTCCGATCTCTTTCCGGCGACTGACTCCTCAAGCGGTGATCAGCGGGTTAGCGGCGATTCGGTTGATCGACGGTCCAGAGAAGGTCGTCGTTCGGGCTGACGCTTTCCCTCCTTACGAAGTCATTTCAAAATGGAAACCAGCTCTTGCGAGCTCGACTCCCTGGCGAGAGGTAGGAGCGCAGCCACTAAACGATTGGGACAAGTCAAGTTACACCATCTCAGACCACATCTATCCAGACCCCATCAGAACCGAGTCTTGGGAGTATACGGTCGGTGGCCGAATGGGCGTTTTTCGCCTCGGCCAGAAGTCGATACAGCGACAGGACAGCGGCGGAAAGTTGGATGGCAATTTTGGAGTTACCGTGAACTTGGAAACCACGCTGAATAACCCAACTGACGAGACCGTGAACGTTGAGATCGCGTTCGAAACCAGCGCAGGTTATTCAGGCGGACTGTTCTTCGTCGACGACGTCTATTTGATGACGCCCAAGCTTCTCCCGAAAAAGCAAGCAAGAATCGCATTCTTCAGAATGCCACCCGGTTCTACAAAGAAACTAAGAATCACCACGATTCCCTTGTCAGGGTCAAGCTATCCGGCAACACTTTTTGCCCGAGTGGCAAACGCTGAATCATCGGAAGGCGTGATCGATATCACCAAGCGCAGATAATTTATGGATGCAAACGTTAACGCAATCGCCGATTTATTCGGTGCAATCACTCTGGACCACAGCGATGAATCGGGCCCGAGCAAGTTTGGGAACAACGCCACAGAAAGTGAGCAACTTGGGAGGATGAGCCTTGACGCAGGTAAGTACGCCGAGGCGATTGCACACTTTCAAAAGGCAGTTGAACAGAGCGAGCCAGGAGATGTGAAGAGTCGCATTGATCTTGCTGGCGCTTTTGAAGCCACTGACCAGTTTGCTGCGGCTTACCGACAGTACGCGCGGGCGCTGGCGCAGAAGGCAGACGCCGTGGAGCCTCACGTCGGTCTCGCAGACTTGTTGAAGCGTCATGGTCGAACCTCCGAAGCGATCAGCGAGCTTCAGAAGGCTGTTGAAGCCGAGCCGAGCAATCCATACTTCAACTTAAAGATCTCCGAAGCACTTCGGTCGGCAGGATTTCCGATGAAGGCCATGGAGTTTGCCGTCAACGCTGTGGTGGCTAAGCCAGATGATTCTTACCTCCACTACTGGGTAGGCGATCTTCTGACCCAGCTTAAGCAGTATCCAGAGGCACTTCAGTCTTTGCGGGCTGCCGTTGAATTATCTCCGGGCGACGACTTCCTGTACTTACGATGCTCGGTCGCGTTTTGGCTTTCAGACATGAAAGTTGAGGCGATCAAGGCCGTCCGTTTAGCCAGTGATCTGGAGCCTGAGAAGAACGTTTATCACGGACTGCTCGAAGAACTCTTAAGGGCAACTGGGCAGGAAGCCGAGGCCGAGTTAGAAGTTGAACGCGCAAGTCAGATGGATCGGTTTGATGAAGACCAGGTCGAGAGGATCTTGCGCGAAATGGGTTTTGACCTGGCCTAGTGTCGTCACTTTTTTAGAAGCGAGAGTCGGAAGCCAGCAACTGGAGCACTGGGAGAGTAGGAGTTTGACGAGAACCTCCACCGGAAGAACCAGTCTGGCCTCGACGAATCTTGTAGAAGACCTGCCACCCAAACTCGGTGATCGGGATTGCGTTGGAGTGAAGCTCCGCGAAGACCTCGCTCATTGCGGAAGCAAAGATGCCGACGTTGTTTCCATCTTTGAAGATCGAGTAAATCGTCTCACCAGGGGTTGTCGACTGCATCTGCGAAATCCGCCCTGCTTTAGGTTCTTCACTACCAAAGAATCTTCCACCGATTGCAGATCGCGCGACTTGGTAGAACGCGAATACGGCGATTCCTTTCTCGACGAATGGTCGATAAACTTCGGTTTTTGCGACCATCGAGGAAGTGTCGGTTGCCAGTTGAGTGTCCGCGCCTGCAAGCCAGTCACGATTGTCAATGTTCGCGCCAGCGCCCGTGAAGAAGAACATCAGAGTCGATTCCGCCGGCATTTTCGCGGCGAGTGCCGCGGAAGCGGTCTTGATTTGTTCCGCTGAGGCATTGGAAACCACCATCACATTTGCGGCATCGTATCCGGCATTGGCTGTAATCGAATCCTTAAGCAGGTTTGCGTCGTTGGTTGCGTGGCTAATCTGGAAGCCAGGTAGCTTGTTGTCCCCGTTTGCAATGATGAGAGCGTATTTCTTGGGGTTAACTGCCACGGGACCGACCTTGAGTGGCTGCTTAGGAACAACTCCTGTCATGTTGCTTGCGTCAACTACTGCGACCACACCCTGTGAGTTGCCAGTTGGCATCATGCTCTGTGACATCGCCGAAACTTCCTCTGGAGCCATAACCTCGGCATCGACCTTCCAGTTGGCCTTCTCTGCCTGTTTCCCAAGACCCTGCAACTTCTCAGTCTGGTTTGCTCGAGAGTACAGCGCAGCGAGGAAATACAGCGATTCTTTGCTCACCTGCTTCTTCTTTAAGAGTCCTTCTAATTCATCCTGCGCCGTCTTTAGGTGTATCGAGGCAGCATCCCCTTTGGCACTCATTCCGAGCTTGTAGGATGCGTATGCAGAGAGAAAGTTTGGAGAGTAAGGTGCTCCACCACGCCATTTTCGAGCATCCGTGACGGGTCCTGGAAGGTTTGTTGGACCTGATACATCGTCGGGACGGTTTGCACGAGCTTTCTGGAACTCTTTTCGAGCACTTGCCCAATCTCCAGCTTTTGCCGCCTTTAGTCCGGCTTCATAGGCCGAAGTCCAAGACTGACCCATTGCCGAAGCGATGAGTGCAAGCCCCAAAATTCCAGTCGTAAAAAATCGCATGCGCATTGTCCTATTTATCAAATCGGTAGCTGAAGGTGAAAGCTATATCCTTTCCGCCTGTTTTCGGAAATGCATAGTTTAAATCGAGGGCCCAAGGTTGGCTGTTTGGCCGATAGCCAAGACCAAACGTGAAGCCGTTTCGGCTATTGAAGGCGTCTCCACCGTCCGGAGAGGTCATGTAACCGACCCGTAGCGGCAGAGTGTAGCCCTCGCGGTTGAGTCCAAGTTCTGCTCCGATACCGAGGGTCGTTTGCGAGCTTCGAGAGAGGAGCCCACTTCCCGATCCTCCGAAGAAGTGGTTGAGCTGAACGCCGGAGAGCAAGTAGTCACTGCCGCCACGGAATCCATCAACTCTTCGGGCAACACCAAGCGAGAGCTGGCCCGGAACGGTTTCGTAGGCTGACTTGACTACGTCGCTACCTTGAAGCTTGATCGGTGTCCTCAGGCTAACTCCGTAAGAGCCACTACCGTTATTACGCTGGATTCCCACTACGAGACCCACGCCATATGCGTTCGCCTTGTTATCAGTGTCGATCAGGACTGAACCGCCAGGGATGAAGCCAAGTTGTCGGTTCTGGAAGTTAACGTCGGCAAAGGTGAGTCCGTAGCCGCTTGAGTTCGTACCTTCTTCGTTAGCCTTGCCCAGCGCAACCGTGTAAAAGCTGGTTTTGACATCAAGCAGCTCGGAGTACGTCACGTTTGTTAGCGCGCCGGAGGTCAGTCCGGTGCCCCCACGGAAGTCGCTGATGTAGCCGCCGACTTGATAGCTAACTCCGATGGTACGACCGCCCTTTAGAGGAATGGCATAGCCGAGGTGTGTGAGTTGACTTTTGCCACCGTCGCCATCGGTCGAAGCAAAGGGAGAGTTCAGATTGCCAGAAAGGGAAGTGAAACTCGTTGGCATGTTTCGGAATGCCAAGCCATAGCTTTTGGTAGAAACATATCCGAGTCCCGCTGGGTTATTGAGAATGCTAAAGGTGTCGGCACCAGTAGCCCCAAATGCTCCGAATGAGCGGCTACCAGCATCAAAAGTATTAAGCAAGTCTGGAATCTGCGCGACAGAAATCGCCGTGAGCGACCCAAGCAACAGCGACGTTGAAAATAGTTTATTCATGATTACAAAGGGTAAGGACGGTTTTAGCCGTTGACACGCACCAAGACTTCTTGTCGGACGGCGACATTCCCGGCTTTATCTAATGCAGTTGCGATGACCTTATAAGTCGAAGGAAATCCGCTCCGCCAGCGAAGCTTTCCTGTATAACGCCAAGTGTTGTTGCCAATGTCCGTGAATGACTGTCGGGCAACACGGGTCACAAACGTGCCGTCGGTGCGCTGAATGATCACATCAACTCCGGTGACGGCTACGGCCGAAGCGAATTGATCCGAGATGTCGACGATAACCGTGACATCAGCTCTGGATCGAATTGGTGTTGAAGCGTTAGGAAACTGAATGGTTGCGGTTGGAGCGCGGCGGTCAACGGTGACGGGAATCGAAAAGTTCAGGGCGTTATCGGCTTGATCCTTCGCGCTGAGAGCAATGTTTTGCGGTCCGTCATTGTCCAGGGTTGTCGAATTCCAGTCCAACGAAAACTCAGTTGTGGTGCCCGTGTTGTTCGCGATGTCACTGCCGCCAACGGTGATTCGCCAATCCTTCATGTTATCTTCGAGGAGCTTGAAGCGAATAGGAACAAGCCCCTTTACGAACGAGTTTTGTGCTGGTCTGTATTCCAGGAGTTTAGGGAGCTTGGTATCCACTTTGACTGCCAAGTTCACAGGTGCGTAAGTCTTGCCTGGCTCTGTTGCGGTGACTTGAATCGTGTAGTCGCCCTGAGGTGCGTTCGTCGCAAATGTCAGGTTGAGAGATCCTGAAAACTCGCCATTTACGAAAGGAGTAACGTTTGTGCTGACTGTTGACGACCCGGAAGGGCTCGTCACGGTCGCAACGACAGTAAGCTCGACGGAAGCTCCCTTGCCATTAAAGGACAAAGTTTTGTTTCCGTTGAGCCAGTCACCGTTTGTGGGAGACGTCACGTTGAATGTCGTCTGGCTGAACCCAAGGGCACCGAGGGTGAGACACAACAAAACCGTAATCGACCGTAGAGAATTCACAGTAATCACCAAACTACCTAAGGTTGTAGCACATAGCGGGCGATGAACTCACCTACTCCGCCTTCTTCGTTGCTACTTACCGTATATGTTGCAAGCTTTTTGACTTCCGGAAGCGCATTTCCGACTGCCCCCGAGAGACCGGCAAGCTGGATCATCTCAATATCATTGCGATAGTCGCCGATTGCTGCGATTTCAGAGTGCTCAAAGCCGAAGTGCCGACACAGATGTGTCAGGCCCGAGCCCTTGTTCACATGCTGGGGCATGATCTCCAGGTATCGGGGAGCGGATTCCGTCACGTCGGCAGCGAGGTTATGGAGGAGCGGCTCGAGTTCTGCACGTAGGCCGGGAACAGTCTCGGCGTCAGCAATGTACACCAGCTTAAAAACTGGCATATCGAGCACCTGCTCTGGGGTTCGGATCTCGATGGGGATACCTTTCACAAGTTCCCGATACTCGTCGAGATATTCTGATTCCCGAAGCGCGTATGTTCCGTCCGTTGAATAGCAACTGAGGTGGAGCCCTTTTGAAACTGCAAAGTTGAGCGCAGCCTGTTTCACCTTGCGATCCAAGCGCTCTTTGGCTACCGATGCTGAGGACGCCCATACGTCAGCCCCGTTTGTTGCCACAGCGGAACTCACTTTCATAAAGCCATCCAGGACTTTTCGGATGCTCTGAATCGATCTCCCGGAAGCAATAACGACCCGAACCCCTGCTTCTTCTGCCTTCGCCAGTTGCTCTAATGCATAGGGATGGGGTGTGTGGTCTGCTCGCAATAAGGTTCCGTCGAGATCGATGGCGAGCAGTTTGATGTGCATTTTCCTAGTAAAGATGGCAGCGTGACATACCAAAGATTCAACTACCAACTATGTCAGAAGTCGCAGTTCTCGAAGACGATTTGATGCTACCCGAGCAGAAACTCGTGCGATTCCAACTTGGCGAGGAGCATTTTGCTTTCAGCGTCGACTCCGTCACCGGCATAATCCGATGGCGCGAAGTAACCCCTCTGCCGACGCAATCTCCGCACCTGCTCGGGCTGGCAAATCTACGAGGACGGACTCTACCAATTTCAGATCTGCGGGTTCGGCTAGGGATTCCGTCCGAACTTGCCTTAGAAGATGGATACGTGATCGTTACAGAGAACGAGCACGGCTCGGTTGGCTTCCTGGTCGACGATGTAGCCGAAGTGATCACGATCACCGAGACGGACATTCAGGAAGGCGTCTCTGAATCGAATTCGGTGCTCAGTTCAATGGTTCGAGGGATCGTGAATCTGGACAACACATTAATTTCGATTGTGGACATGAACAGTTTGGTTGGGGTGAGCGAATGAGTGCTGGCGTTGATATGAATGAGTATCTCGACCTGTTTTTGCAGGAAACCGAGGAACAACTGACAATTTTGGAAGCTGAGATCGGCAAGCTCGAAGCAGATCCAACCGATGAGCGAATCGGCGCGATTTTTCGGGCGGCTCACACGATCAAAGGTTCGAGTCGTGCAATGGGATTTGCGAACTATGCCGACTTGACCCACGAGTTCGAGAACGTGCTCTTCAAAGTTCGAGATCGTTCCTTAACGGTCACACCCGAGATTGCAGATTGCTTAGTCCAAACTGTCGATACGATGCTCTCCGGGAAGGAGACTTTGGCTGAGAGCGGTCAGGATATTGGCACGCACCCTGACTTGGTGGAAATGTTAAACGCCTTTGCTTCGGGAGCAAGTGGACAAATCGCCACTAAGAAGCCTTCAAGCACGCAAGCAGTGGTGTGGCCGGACGAAGTAATCGAGAGCCTGAATGCACTGCCGACTCTCGAAGGGATATACGAGGTTAGGGTTGAGCTGGATGAAACCTGCGGCATGAAGTATGTCCGCATGTTTATGGTGATCTCGGCCATCAACGGCTTCGGCGAAATACTGTGGGCGAATCCAGTTCAGGAGAAAATTGAGGCCGAGGAGTTCGACTTTGAGGTCAGATTCCTAGTGGCACTCAACGAAAACCCAGCCGACGTTAGCAAGAGTTTATCGGCAATTGGTGAAGTCAAAGCAGTTGATGTTGTGCCATTCTCTGCGCCAAAAGCGATCCCGTCGGTTGAACCCGAAGTTGTTCCATCAGTCGTTGAGGAGATGGTGGAGCGGGGCGATGACCGGCGCCAAACGGATCGAAGAGCTCCTGAACCAAAGCGTGAGACAAACCAGACGATTCGTGTCGACGTTTCGCTCCTAGATAACCTTATGAACCTGGTCGGTGAGTTGGTTATCGACCGAACCCGCTTGAGCCAGATCGGAGCGAACATTGCGGCAAAAGCCGCGTCGCACGAAGAAGTCGAATCCCTCGCGGAGACGGTTGGGCACATCGGACGAGTCACTAGCGAACTGCAGGAACAGATCATGCGGGCGCGAATGCTGCCCATCGATACCGTGTTTCAGCGGTTCCCACGCATGGTGCGCGATCTTTCGCGAAAGCTCGGCAAGAAGGTTGAGATGGTCATCGAGGGTGGCGAGACCGAAGTCGACCGAAGCGTTATCGAAGGGATCAGCGATCCGCTGATTCACATGATCCGAAACTCGGTCGACCACGGCCTCGAGCCTTCTGTTGAGGAGCGCGTGAAGGCAGGTAAGCCAGAAGTCGGAACCGTTCGGCTTACTGCCAAACACAAGGATAACGCAATTTGGGTCGAAATCATCGACGACGGTCGAGGAATTGACGCTGATCGCCTTCGCGCCAAAGCGGTAGAAAAGGGCTTAATGTCAGCCGATGCGGCAGCAAGGCTTTCTGATCGAGATGCGCAAATGCTGATCTTCCACAGTGGTTTCAGCACGGCTAAAGAAGTTACTGACGTCAGCGGACGAGGTGTTGGGATGGACATCGTTCGATCCAACATCATGTCGATGGGGGGGCTCATCGATCTTGAGAGCACTGTTGGAGTTGGTACGAGGTTTATCCTAAAGTTGCCGCTCACGGTTGCAATCATGGGCGGACTTCTGTCGCGAGTCAGCGATGTGGACTATGTGATGCCGATCGGTTCGATCATCGAGACTCTGTCCATTGACGCTCAGCCGATCACCAAAGTTGGTAGGCAGCCAGTGATCATCTTGAGGGGTCAAACTGTCCCGATTCTAAAACTGAGAAATCTTTTCAAAGTTCCAGGAAGTTTTACTGAAGAGTCTGCCGATAACTACGTTGTAGTGGTAGGTTCTGCCGAGCAAAAAGTTGGCTTGGTAGTGGATCGACTTCTAGGAGAACAGGAAGTAGTGATCAAGTCGATCAGCAAATATTGTGGAGAATTGCCCGGACTTTCGGGAGCAACAATTCTTGGCAATGGGCGCGTGGCTCTGATTGTGGACATCAATTCGATTCTAGAAGTTACACGAGGGTTTGATAATGGTTGTTGATGCAGAAGCATTGGTTATTCGTAAGCGCCTAGAGCAATCGCTCAAGGAGCTTCCGCCGCTGCCTACCGCGGTTGCGAAGGTCTTGGATGAGACCAACAAGACCGAACCGGACTTGCATCGCATTGACGAGATCATAGCTGGTGACCAGGCTCTGGCCTCCAAGGTTCTACGAATCGTGAACTCGGCATATTACGGGTTGTCTCGCCAGGTGACAAGCGTTGGACAGGCGGTCATGATCCTGGGGATCCAACAGGTTAGAACGATCACGCTTTCAGTGGGATCCATTGCCGCATTCAGCAGCAAGAATCCGGTTGATCCCGAAGGCGCTCGACGATTCTGGGAGCATAGCTTTGCCACCGCAGCCGCCTGCCAAACCATCGGCCACAAACTCGGAGTAGATAAGAAGTCGATTGAGACTCTCTCTACCATTGGAATTCTGCACGATATCGGAAGGATGTTCATCTTCTGCAACTTCAAGTCGGTTTACGACAAGATGGTCCAGAAGGCACTGAAAGAGGGAATTTCTTACGAAGAAGTCGAAGCTCACTTCCTAGGTGAAAACCACGCTGGAATCGGTGCGATGATCGCTGAAAAATGGGGTCTCCCCGAGCAGATCGTCCAAAGTATTCGGTGGCACGAGGGTCCTTTCGAACCCACGGTTGACAGGGCACTCGCAACGCTTCACCTTGCTGACTGGATGCATAAAGGCGTGTACTACGGCGATGATAAGGCACCGATTTCTGGCATCGATCCAGTGATCTATGAGGCTTTGGGCCTCTCGGAAGAAGTTCTGGAGCAGATTCAAGAGCAAGTGCGGAAGAAGGTAGCTGAGGCTAGTCAGTTGTACGGAATGGTCGCGGCTTGATGGAGTAGGGGCAAATGGCAGTTACGAGCACGAACGGCATTTCGTTTAGCGGTTTGAGTAGCGGTCTGGATACAGACAGCATCATCTCGCAACTCGTCAACCTTGAAAAAGCTCCGATCCAGCGGCTTACTCAGCAGCAGACTACACTCCGCAACAAAGCTGAACTCTACAGCCAATTTGCGTCCAAGATCACTGGAATCGCGTCAGCCGGAAACCAGCTCACGACTCTCGGAACGTTTTCTGCAATCACGGCTTCCTCCAGCGATAACGCGGTTGCTAGCGTTACGGTTGATCCGGGAGCGACCCTCGCAGGGTCGTTCAACCTCACCGTATCCAAGCTTGCTCAAGCGCAGAAACTATCAAGCGGAGCCCAGACCAGTGCGACCACTGGACTTGGTTTCACAGGCTCGTTTTCAGTCAACGGCAAGGCTGTGAACGTGCAGACCACGGACTCGATCACCTCGATTGCCCAAAAGGTGAACGGACTTGGCGTGGGAGTGACTGCTTCCGTTATTGACGGTGGGACCAACAACGCCTATCTTACGTTTACTTCTGGAACCACTGGATTAACGGGTAAGGCTCAGCTTTCAGATCTCAGCGGAACGATTCTTAACTCACTTGGTGTATTGAACGGAACGACGAGCATCCGGGAACCAGTCACGAACGGAGCCGCAGGAACTAAAATGTCCGCTTCGACCACCGCCCTTGGAACCTTGATGGGCACAACGGGCCTCTCAAATCAAACGGTTCAGATTAACGGTGTCGGGGTCACCCTGAACCTCCAGACTGACTCACTTCAAGGGGTAGCCGACAAGATCAATGCTGCGTCGACGGGTGCAACCGCGTCAGTTGTGTCGATCACGGAAAACGGTACGACAAAGTATCGCCTCGAAATCAAGAACCCTTCTTCGACACCTACCTTTACAGATTCGGGAAACACTTTGGCGTCGCTCGGAATCCTGCAGGCGGGTGCGGCAAACCAACTCGTTGCGGCTCAAGATGCCGCATACTCGGTAGACGGTGTTAACCTAACTTCATCGACAAATAGCGTCAAAGGTGTTGTTCCTGGTGCCACACTCACTTTGATAAAAGCGAATCAGACGACTCCAGAAAAGTCGACCATCAGCTTAACCAGTGATACCGACACTATATCTAACCGCGTGCAGGCTTTCATCACGTCATTCAACGAGACAGCGGGCTTTATCGATCAATACAGCAAGTTTGACGACAAGACCTTCGCCACGGGTCCACTCTTTGGGGACTCTACAGTGAGGCAGTTTCTTTCGACGTTCACCGTGTCCCTGTTTAACACTCTTCCGGGTGCCACGGGTGATTACAAGAATGCGTCGTCGATCGGCATGCGGCTGAACTCCAAAGGAACAATCGACTTTGACACTGCCGTATTCAAAGCTGCTCTTGAAAAAGACCCGGAGGGCGTCAGGAAGATCTTCCAAAACTCCGGATCCAGTGCCAACAGCGCGCTGACATTTGTATCTGCAGCGTCCACGGCCAAACCTTCAGCCTCCGCACCTTACGATATCAGCGTCACGCAGATTTCGACAAAGACGAAGTATCTTGCCGCAACCGTCAAAACGGGCGCCAACACTGCTTCAGAGGTTTTGACTTTTGGGGGCGCGCTCATGGGCAACACTAACTACACGCTCAACATAGATGTTGGCGCGACAATGACGGATATCGTCAACAAGATCAATGGAGACTCAAAGCTCAAAGACTTGTTGACCGCCTCCAACAACGGTGGCAAGCTCCAAATTGATAGTAAACGCTTTGGTACCGGTGGCAAGTTCACCCTGGTTAGTAACCAGTCGCCGCTTGGCACAAACTCAGGTGTAGGCTTTTCCGCTGGTTCGCTGATTGATGGCCTGGATATCGCGGGCACCATCGCTGGCCAAGCTGCTACTGGAAGCGGGCAATTTCTGACCGGAGCTTCTGGCAACACCGTTGCCAATGGATTGCAGATCCAGTACACCGGATCTGCGACGGGAGTGGTTGGTTCAATGTCATATGTGCAAGGGCTTTCGGGCTCCATCAATGAGGCACTCAAAACATTCACTGACTCCCTGAACGGCCTCGCCGTTGCAGGGCAAGATGCCTTTAAGAAGCAGGCGGACGATTTACAGAAGGACATTGACCGAATCAATCTCCGAGCGACCCAAAAGTCGGACGATCTGAAAGCTAAGTTTATTTCGATGGAGTCACGGATGAGTGCGCTCAAGAATCAGGGTAATGCACTGTCGCGGCTCTTCGCAACACCATCCAATTCAAGCTAAGCGGCAGAACAGTGATCTGGTTCGTCTGTATGCGGTGCAGATGACGATTCGGGAGCAAATAGAGGAACGTGAAGCTACAGCATTGTCTCCGCTCGCGTGTCCGGCTCGGGATTCCGCAGGTCGGGTTTCCCCTGAAGAGCATGATCCCGTACGAACATGCTTCCAGAGGGATCGGGATCGAATTCTTCACAGCAAGGCTTTTCGTCGTCTAAAGCACAAGACCCAAGTTTTCATTGACCCGGCTGGGGATCATTACCGGACACGGATGACGCATACGCTGGAAGTCGCGCAGATTGCGCGGACGATTGGTCGGGCCCTGCGATTAAATGAAGACCTTATTGAAGCAATTGCACTAGGACACGACGTGGGTCACACCCCTTTTGGACACGCCGGAGAGCGCGCTCTGGACGAAGCAATAGCAAGCTACTGGAAGGATCAGGGCAGTGAAGCTGACCAAGACGCGTTGCCGCTGGAAGCTGGTTCTGGTGCACCTCGAAGGTTTCGCCATTACGAGCAGTCCCTCCGGATCGTTGACGTTCTGGAGAATCTGAACCTGAGTGAGGAGGTTCGGCAGGGGATTGATGGGCATAGCAAAGGCCGCAAGGACCTAAGCGACGCGGACGGAGAGCAGATTTCCACTCTGGAGGCCGCGGTGGTGCGGCTCAGCGATCGAATCGCTTACTTGAATCACGACGTTGACGACGCGATTCGATCGGGGATTATCGAGCGGGTGCCGGCGGAGTTCGATCTTCTCGGTACTCGGTATTCCGATCGAATTGGATTCCTTGTTCGAGACGTGATCGAGCAAAGCGTTGACCAGCCGTTCATTCGCATCTCCGACAATTACATTCGGGCCATGAATGGCCTCAAAGAGTGGATGTTCGAAAACGTCTATCTCCGATACCCCGTACTCTATCCGGACGTCACAAAAGCCGAACGGCTCGTCCAAAATCTCTTTGAACACTTCCTAAATCCGGGAACCCTTCCTGACGGCTACGAAGGGTTGCAAGGTGCAGTGGATTACGTTGCAGGAATGACCGATCGATTTGCGATTGAAACCTACGAGCGGCTCCACGTCCCGGTTGCCTGGCAGTAGAATCTTGCCCATGGATCAACTGGGCTACATTCAACTCTGCAAAGCGGACGCCGAGGAAGGAATGGCGATTTTCCTTCGCAACTTCTCTCGTGTCCCGGCCGAAAAACTGAACTGGACTCCAGCGCCGACCTCTAAATCCGCTTTGCGAATCGCAGCCCACACAGCCCTGTACTATTCGCGCTTTGCCGAGATGATTCGGAATCGCGCAACAACGCGAGTCGAGGACTTGGAAGCCTGGCTCTCGGAGCGAAACTCAGAAGAAGTCGCGATTACCTCCGCCGAAGAAATCAAAGCAGCCTTCGTGGAAGGGTTGCGGGAAGTCAACGACGCGTTGGATTCACTTTCTGCGGAAGAAGTTGACTTGGTTATCGACTCAGGTCAAGGGTGGACGATGCCGATGCGGTTCCTCATGAAACTTCCCGGCTGGCACGCAACGCTTCATACGGGGCAAATCGATTATCTACAGACTTGCTGGGACGATCAAGAAGTTTATGTGGGCTAGTGCCTATTCGGGCATCTCGGGCACGTTAGTTGGGTGCCATTCCCCGTTTAGAAGGTGGTAGATCGTCTCCCCCAGCAAAGTTCCCGCCGGGCATCCGGCCTGATCCAGCTCGGCTTGAGGATAGTACCGAGCATAGTTTGAGTCCAAGAAGACAGCCTGATGGCGAATTCTAATCTCGTCCGGTACGGGTAACTCTGCTTCGGAATCCACCAATGTGACCTCCCGCCTTGAAACCCAGCCATGATCTTGGAACACCTCTGCGTGAGCTTCAATGGGCTGTCCTGCCGCGTAGGCGACTACGATGCGGTAGTACGGCGTAAGGAGCCAAATCGCCAGACTTGATGCCAGTTGAACTGAGCTCATGTGCTCATGCCAGGGTTCAACGGCTACAACGATGTCCTCAGGCCCTGCGAACGTGATTGAAATCGGAAACGAGTCTGGAACTTGGGGGACGAGAAGGAGTCGCTCTGCCGATGGGGTTTCAACTGTAAGCTTTCCCGTTCGAACACGAGACTCAAATGCGTCGAGAATGAGCTGCAGTTCGGGAACCAGCATGATGCTAAGCTGGCAGAGCGAGAGGGATTCGAACCCTCGAGACGTTTCCGCCTACACGATTTCCAATCGTGCTCCTTCGACCACTCGGACACCGCTCTGCACAAGGTCAAGACCTTGAACAGGTCTAAGTAACTATTATGGCAAATTTCGCGCAACTCATTCCTGCTTCTGCTTCGTAATGAATCGCAATGCTCACTTCACTCGCCCTTTCCTTGGCTCTTGCCCAGTCGACTCCGGTTGATGCCATCGTTCAAAAACACCTTGACAAAGGGCTTCTAGGAATCGGGGTGGCTGTCTTGAAAGACGGAAAGGTTGTGCATCTGAAGACGTATGGCAAAGGTGCGAACGCCAAGAACGACGGTCATTACCGGCTTGCGTCGATCACGAAGCAATTCACTTCTGGCGTGATCGTCCGGCTCGTTCGAGAGAAAAAACTAGCCTACGAAGACACCCTTGGGAAGCTGATGCCAGACACTCCTTCGGCTTGGCATGCCATCACGATAAGACAGCTTCTCACTCACATCAGCGGGATCCCGAGCTACACCGATTCTGCCAAATTCCCATTTGTTGCTTTCAAACCGACAAAGCCCGACGGGATATGGCAGTTGGTTAAGAACGACAAAATGGACTTCGCCCCAGGCACCAAGTACAACTACAACAACACTGCTTACTGCTTGCTCGGCAGCATCATTGAGCGAACAACGAAGAAGGACTACTATGCGGCATTGGATAGCTATCTGTTGCGCCCAGCCGGGATGCGAAGCACGGGGTCCGAGAAGAAGTTTAAAGTCGTCGAGAGCTTTGACGAACAGGGCAAACCGAGTGTCAAGCTCAACATGGATTGGCCATATGCAGCAGGCGCTCTCGTTTCGACCCTCTCGGATATGGCTAAGTGGGATGTCGCTTTGCGCGGCGAGCTCCTGTTCACTGCTGCCGAAAAGCAGCTCATGTTTAACCCTGATCCAGCGACTCAGAAGCTGGGACATGACTATGGCTTTGGCTGGGACACCACTTATGCGAACGGCAAGGTCTACAGCTATTCGCATACCGGCGGCATTCCCGGATTCTCGAACATCATTGAAAGGACAGCTAATGGTGTGACCACGATCGTTTTGGCAAACCACGAATACGAGGGAGTTGTTTCTTTGCGATCTGAGATCAGGGATGCGTTCGATCCAATGCCCAAGCCTCCGGTAGTTGAGGATGCCCGGCCTGAACTGACTGCGAAGCATCGCAAGATGATTGAGGAGATGGTGGCTGGTCGCTGCGATGAGTCGCTGTTTTCGCCCGACTTCCTCAAAAAAGTGCCCGCCTCAGTGCTGCTTTCAACCTCCAAACGGTTCGTGACTCTCGGCGAACTGACAGAGTTCAGCCTCACAAAATCGGAAGGAGACGAGCCGATCAAGAGAACCTACCGCTTGGTATTTGGAACGTCACCGCTCACGCTAGGCGTGATCACCAAGGGTGGATTGATCACCGGAATGGTGCTGAATTAAGCCGACTTCGGTGTAAAGCTAGTTCCGCAGCCACAGGATCGAGCGGCATTTGGGTTCTCGAACTGAAAGCCGCCGCCGATCAGGTTCCCAGTGTAGTTGAACGTGGAACCCTCGAGGAACTTCGCGCTCTTGCTGTCGCAAACAACCGTGATTCCGTCAATAACGAGTTCGAGGTCAATCGGACGACGAAACGTGTCAAGTTCCATTCGGTACTCAAACCCGCTACAGCCCCCGCCTTTCACTCCAAGCCTCAGGAAAACTCCTTCACGACCATCTTTGGCGACGATGCGTTTGATTTGGGCGAGGGCTGAATCTGTAACGGTGATTGGGAACATGGTTTAGACGTTGGATGAAACCGGTTGGGGCTTTGGGGACCAGGTGACGTTTGACTTTGCTTCTGTCGTGACCATGTCTTGCAGGGTCACTCGGTCTAAGACGTTATCAACGGCGCCTTGAATGATCTGCCAGAGCGAGCGCACCGAGCAGTCAACGGCGTGGGTACAAATGTCGAGCGCTCCAGAGTGCTTTCGGCAGAACTCAGCGTCGTATAGCTTTCCTCCAAGCAAGGCAAGCACGTCGCCGACTGCAATCTCGGTCGCGCTGCGAGCAAGCGAGTATCCACCGGCCTGTCCGCGGCTGGCGACGACGAATCCTTCCTTGCGAAGGATCATCAAAATCTTCGCCGCATGGGTGGAGCTGATGCCTTCGAGATCGGAGATTTCAGGAATCGTGAGTGGCCGACCGGCTTTGGCGATCTGAATCAGGCAACGCAAGCCGTACTCTTCTTGCGCCGAGAACTTCATTAATCGAGCCCCAAAATGAGCTTCGCTTCCTCGCTCATCATTTCGATGGTGAACGGTGGATCCCATGTCAGTTCAAGCGAAACCTTGCCAATTCCTTCGGTGTTTCGAACCGCCGTCTCGACTTCGCCGGGAAGGGAACCGGCTACTGGGCAAGATGGTGACGTCAACGTCATCAAGACGTGAGCATTCTTATCGTCATCGATTTGAATATCGTAAATCAGCCCCAGATCGTAGACGTTGATCGGAATTTCTGGATCGAACACAGTGCGAATCTGTTCGACAATTTCGGCTTCAAACAGGCTTTTCTGAATCGTGTTCATCTTTGGTGACCCTACTTCGCTGGGCTCTTCGCGAACGGCAACGGGTTTGGGCATATACAACATTCTACGTCATCGCGTCAAAATGAATTCCGCAAGCCAGGTCAAACGAATTCGGAAACTGAACCAGGAGAATAGATCACAAGTGAACGCAAGCACCCGAAGCGACTACCTCAAGATGGCGAACGAGATTGTCCAGGTGATCCTGGCAAACCTTGATCGTCCCTTGGATTTTCGTGACGTCGCTGATGTTGTCGCAATGTCGCCTTTCCACGTTCATCGGGTCTTTTCTGCCTTGGCCGGAGAGAGCATCAACGAAATGCACCGAAGGCTTCGGCTGGAGCGGGCTTGTTATGCGCTGAAGTATTCCCAAGAGCCTGTCGGTGAGATCGCGCTATTGGCGGGCTACGGAAGCCACGAGTCGTTTGTTCGGGGGTTCAAGGCGGTTTTTTCAAGCACGCCGAGTGAGGCTCGTAGCGATTCCCGGCGGGACTACCATGTTCGGGTTAGCAATGGTGTTCACTTCTTCTCGGGCACGCGCGCTGTCGCTCTGAAGCCCGCAGTCGTTGGAGACATTCAAATGGAAGTTAACATTCTTGAAAACTGCGAATCTCGCAGACTCGCCATCGTGCCGCACCAAGGGGCATATCACCTTATTGGTTCTGCGTTTGAAAAGCTTGGAGGTCTCGCCTCGCAAAACCAACTCTGGGGAGGCTCGATGATCGCCATCTACTATGATTCCCCCGAGCTAACTGCGGAACCCGAACTTCGTTCCGCCGCAGGAATTGAGATCATGGGGGATCGCCCCGCCCCGGCAGGGATGGATGAAGTCTCGCTCAGTGGCGGCAGGTGGGCTTGCTACCGACACGTTGGACCCTATAGCGGTTTAGGAGATTCGTGGAACAAGTTCTCATCCTGGTTAGTTCAGAACGGTTATGAGTTCGGAATGGAGCCAGCTTACGAGCTCTACGTGAATGACTGTAGTCGAGTGGCTCCCCACGAATTGCTCACTGACTTGTATATTAGTGTGAAACCATGAAAGCAAAGTCTTGGAACGAAAAGTTGCGGTGCGATATGCAGCCCGAGGTGAAACCACTTGGGAAGGCGTTTGGTGGTTTTCCAGCAGGAGCGAGGCTTCTGATTCCTACTCCGATGATGGTCATGGGATATGTAAATTCGATCCCGCTCGGCGAATCGAGAACTGCTCAACAGATGAGAGCTGACCTAGCCGCTCAGAATGATGCCGACACTACGTGTCCGCTATGTTCTGGGATTTTCTTGAGAATTGTCGCGGAAGCGGCCCATGAGACTGGTGCAGACGTTCCGGTCTGGCGGATTATCGACGCCAAATCTCCAACTAGGAAGAAGCTGAGCTTTGACGTCGGTTTGCTGGATAAGCGTCGAGCCGCCGAAGGGCTTCCAGCCTGAGCACGAAGCGTGCCAGAGATCGGAGCCAGACCTATCAATAATGCCGGATTGTCTGTCGAATAGCCAGATAACCCGGCAAAGTTTTTGGTGACTTGGTGTTGGCACGGGGGCAGAAACTCTCCATGAAGCGAGTTTCTCTCATTGCCCTATTATCAGTATCCGCAGCAAGCCAGGCTCAAACTGCAGAGTGGTTTGCCAGCCGTTTCGGCCTTAACGTCCAAGCTCCTGCACCTTCGGAAGGAGCGCTCATGTCCCAGTTCAAAGTCCCTAAGTTTCTGGCTTCAAAGCCCAACTCGAGGTTGAACAACGACAAGGGAATTATGGATGGACAGCAGGTTGTCCTCACGGACGAAAAATATGCGTACAACGATCCACGCTGCGCACCGTGGGCCGAGATGCTGGACCTGACTGATAAGCTCCCTGCCAATACTTGGATTCGTTTGGAGTCCGGCCTTAACCACCACTTTTACAACCCTTACGACAAAGTTGGAGTTCAAGAAGACCGGCTTACGGAAGGCCTAGTCGGCAGACTCATGTACCGCAATTCTAATCCTAGAGACACTCTGAATCTCTTGTTTGTCGTTGCACCAGGAATCAACGCTCATACGGGCCCAAGCGACTCATGGAGCAAAATCGAAGTCGATCCGCTTGGTAACAAGTTGACTACGCCAGTGACAACTAAGGCTCCGAAGGACCGTGACTGGTGGCGACCAGAAAATGCAATGTTGCCGTATTTGAAACAGGGATTTCAAAAGTACGTCAACATCATCAACGACGCCGCAGCTGTTCAAGCGCGAGCTAAGTATGGTTCTGCTGGCCGAACTCTGAACTTTGTGCAAAAGCTCGGATTCCAGCTCGGTAACGAACCTGGTACCGGCCATCCTGGCGGCTCTATGTTCGCCCAGATCGGCTCGTGGGAAGGTCTCGGAAGGGTCAATGAAGGGGTGACGACGGGAATCAACTACGGAGTTAGTCCGGCGATTCGAACTCAATTGGGAATCCCGACTTCCTTTGGCACTAACCCGCTGACCCTGCCTGCATTTTCGTTTCTAAGCGAGAATGTGAACCAGATCAACGCGAACTACGTAGGAGGGCGGCTCATGAACTTCCAGCAGAGCGGAGCGTTCGCACCTGGACTGAATGAAGTCGCTACGTATGGCAAGGAAATGGCCGGATATCGCTGGTCGCAGCAGTGCGGAAGGCGATCCTTACACTTCAGATCCCCAGTGCTGCGATGGAAGTTCTTCCGCAACGATTTCGGTATGGCAGAGGGCGAGGGCAGAGAGCTCTTGCACTACGGACCACAAGATCCGACTTGGGGTCGCTGGGAAACGGCGGCCGAGTATGCAAAGCGTTGGGTCTCCGACCTTGAGAAAGGGGTGGATATGATCGCGAACTTGCCGATGCCTACTGCTTCAAAGATTGTCGACATCACTGAGTGCTACTTCGTGAACGGAGACCTTGGAGCTGCTCCGTTTGATATCAACATGGTGGACGGATCAGGTGCCAAGCTCAGCTTCGCAAACATGACCCTCGATCAAGTTAGGACCGCCGCGAAGAATTGCCGTGTTCAAAATGGCAAGTTCACACCGCTGCTTCCAACTCAGCTGCCGCCGACCCGACAAGAAATCATGGTTGCAGTTCGAAACGAGCTGTACGACAGAGATGTGGTCCAGAAGAACCTCACCAAGAACCTCGGAAGGATTTTCATCTGGAGCTCCGTGAGCATGGGCTGCCGCGAGATGACTGGACTCAACGTTGGCGCGGGGAACAATGTGGTCGGCTACAACCCCTGGGGTGATTTCCGCCTGAGCGGCGAAGAGATGAAAGCATTCTGGAACGTGCAGTAAGAGCAAGCGAAGAATCCCCTCTCGAAATGATAGGGGATTCATTGTTTGTCGAGTTATCGATTTTCGATAGCCGTGTACTCTAGGTTGTGAGCACCTTCGTAGATAACCTTTGGCCGGATCAGCCGATTGTTATCCAATTGCTCGATTGCATGTGCAGTGTAGCCAGCTAGACGAGCGACGACGAACAGTGGGGTGTAGAGGTCAATAGGGATGTCGAGAAGATAGTAGGCGTAAGCTGAGGGGAAGTCGACATTCGGGAAGATGTTCTTCCGTTCGGCCATCGTCTTCTCAAGAATGTTGGCAATCTCTGTGAACTTGGTGTTGCCTTGCTCTTCTCCGAGTTCCTTCGCAACCTTGCTCATGTAGAAGGCGCGGCTGTCGCCCTTCTTGTACTCGCGGTGACCAAAGCCCATGATCTTTTTCTTGTTCTCGATTGCGTCATCAATCCAAGCTTGAGCCTTGTCTGGCGTGCCGATTTCGAGGATCATGTGCATGGCTTCCTCGTTAGCTCCCCCGTGGAGCGGACCGCGAAGCGTTCCGATACCAGTCACGACTCCAGAGTACAGGTCGGACAGCGTTGCGACCGTCACACGATTGGCAAACGTCGAAGCGTTGAATCCGTGCTCAGCGTAGAGGCACAGTGAAGCGTCCATGACTTCAACAGTCTTGGCTTTCGGCTCTTCGCCACTGAACAAGTACAAGAAGTTCTGCGCGATGGAATGCTCGGGTTTCGGCTTGAGCGGCTCGTGCCCGTTTCGAATACGGTGTCCGTTGCCGACGATGGTGGACGCTTTAGCAACGATGCGAATCGCTTTGCGAACGTTTGCTTCGTGGTCGGTTGGAGCACTCCTGTAGTCGGGGTCGGAAGGTGCTAGCGCAGAGTACGCGGTGCGTACCAAGTCCATTGGGTGGGTGCTCTTCGGCAGAGCCTTAATTACGTCGTAAACGTATGCCGGAATCTCACGCTCGGCGACTAACAAGTCGTTGAACTCCTTGAGCTCGGCTACAGTTGGCAACTTGCCATTGATGAGCAGGTAGGCGCACTCCTCATAGGAACCCTTTTCTGCCAAGTCGTGAACGTCGTATCCTCGGTACTGAAGCGAGCTTCGGTCGCTGTCGATCTCAGAGATTGTGCTGATGCCAGCGATCACGCCTTCAAGGCCGGGGCTGTAATTCGGATATTTGTTAGCTACGTCGCTCATTCCTAGTGTCCTACTGTGCGAGCAGTCTACCCGTCAGCACCCGGTAGTAAGGAGGGTTAAGTGAGTCGCATGAATGAACGAACTTGACACGGGGAGTCGCTCCTTGATAAAGTGCCCAGCCATGGGTTATTCGCTCTCCGTTTACTCGGTGCCTGCGGGCGCAGTTTCCAATTCGCTTAGTTCTAAGGATCAAGATTTGTTCGATCGCATCGTTGCGTCGAAAGCGAAAGACCTCAAAAGCAACGATGAGTTTTTTGAAGACGATGAACAGGACGAGGACGAAGAAGAAGACGTTGAACTCTCCGGGTGTCTGGGTTTCATCGTCAAAATTCTGGGCAAGAAAACTGAAGCTCCGGTTTATGAAGGCCCCAAGTCTTCGGGTCCCTTCCCAAAGAGCGCCGACCTACTTCATGCACTGATCTTTGGCGAGACACTTGATTCGCGTTGTGGCGCAAAGCTTGGCTATGTGTTTCAGATGTTGGTGCAGCACCTCGGAGAATCGGAAGACGTTGGGTCATTTGAGCAGATGCGGAGTAGTTCCAACTGGACCGGCGACTTTGACGGACTTCTAAAGCAGGCTGGAGTCGGTCGCGAAGTATTCTCGATTGAGTGCAAGCTGATGGAAAGGTACGCACCGATTCCGGTGCCACATCCGTACGATTTCCCGGCCTATGGTTACTTGCTTGCTGATGAAGCAAAGTTGGCGCAACCAGTGGTCCAGGCTTCGAAGATTGATGAGTTGGCCGCCGCACATCAGTATGGAGAGGTCGCAGTACAGGCCGCGGAAGCCGTCAAAGGTTGGATCAACAAGGCGGCGGATCAAAATCGAGATATCTTTGGCTTCTACTATTAGCGGTTAATTTTCCCAGAGGGTTTTCCTTAGTTCGCGAGGCGACTTTCCGGTCGATTTGCGAACTAAGCGGCTGAAGTGAAAGGGGCTCTGGAAGCCGAGCTGAAGACTGATTTCGGCAAACGTGAGTCCGGTTGAACTCAGTAGTTCAATCCCCCTGCGAGTGCGCTCTTGCCATAAATATTTGGCGGGGGTAATTCCGAGGTTGGCGCGGAAGAGTCTTGTCAGGTGTTGCGGCGTGACGAATGCACTGGCGGCGATTTGGTTTAGGCTTAGCGGCTGGTGGAGTTGAGCGTCGATAAATGCTACGGCAAGGTCAATAGGCTCCGATTTGGGTGGTCTTGTCGGAGCGAGAAAGGCTTCGATTACCGTCAGAGCCAGTGTATTGAGGAACTCGGTTCCTTGCGCCGAAAGGCCGGTTCGGAGCAGGGATTCGATGGTGAGGACATCTGTTCGGGTTCTGGCTTGAGCTAGCACACGAGCCTTTATGCTTTCGGTGAAGGAGTCCGGCGCGACGGAAACCCAAAGGTGCGCGCAAGGGGCGTCTCGGTCGAATTCAAAAGTCTCGTCTTCACCTGGCCGGCAGAGGACGGCTCGGGTTGGATCGAGGGGGCTTCGTTGGCCATTGATAACCACGGCGGCGGTTCCGCGCGTGATCAGTACGAGTTGGAAGTCGGGTTGAACCCTAGGTCCACAGAGACCTCCGGGGCGGTAGAAGGCTTCGCCGAACGTGCAAGTTGCCGTTTTGTTCGTTCTGGATATGTTTAGGTTGCTGACAGACATACAATTGATTCGCGAAAAAGTTAATCATAGTTATAACATGATTTCGCCTTCGCTCAACCAACTTGCCGAAGATCGTAAGCTCGCGCCATGGAGTTCGTGGTCAAACGGACGTCCAGCGGGCTACTTCGATCTTCCAATGACCGCAGAAGCCGCCTCGTTCTTCAAAGAGAACGGGTTTCTGGTCATAGAAAATGCTTTCAACGTCGCCGAAATTGAGCAGCTCCGCACCGAAGCAACTTCGATTTGCCGAGGCGAGCGCGGCGAAGTGCGCGGAGCACCGACCACGACTGCCGAAATGACCGACGAGGAGGTTCTCCGCCAGGTGCTTTGTATTCATTTCCCCCACAAAATCTCTCCGATGATCCATGAGAATCTTGGGCGCCCGGCGTTTGTAGACGTGCTTACCAGCATCATTGGTCCAAACGTGAAGTGCATGCAGTCGATGCTCTTTATAAAAGCCAGCGGTAAGCCCGGTCAGGCTTGGCACCAGGACGAGGTCTACATTCCGACTCGTGACCGTTCGCTGACCGGTGGGTGGATCGCGATGGACGACGCGACCGTTGAGAACGGCTGCCTATGGGTGATTCCGGGCTCGCACAAACCGGGAACGATGTACTTCCAAGAGTGGCATGGCGACAGGCGGTTCGATTGCTCGGAGGAGGCTCGCCGGTTTCCATACTCGAATGACGACGCAGTTCCGGTGGAGGTGAAGGCGGGTTCGATTGTCTTCTTCAACGGCTATTTGTTGCACCGTTCTCTTCCGAACTATGCCGATGGCGGCTTCCGGCGCTCGCTAGTCAATCACTACATGAGTGCTGAATCGCTGCTCCCCTGGTTCTGGAACACCCAGACCCCTGGTCAGTTCGCGACCCTGGATCATCGCGACGTTGAGATTATCGCTGGCGAAGACCCTTATGCTTGGCGAGGCTATGAGAATGTTCATACTTGCCACATTCGGCCCGACGGAAAGGGTGGCTGCGGGAACAATGAGTACAACAAAGGTTGAGCGACTTCGAGGTTTCATTGGGCGTCTGAACTGATGTGCATCTCGCCCTTCTTGTGCTGTTGACTTTGCCTCAGGGGCCAGCCGCCTGGAAGGCAAAGGCGGAAGCGTTTCTTGCGAAGGAGCAGTATCAACAGGCGTCCGAGGCGTTTTTGAAAGCCGCGGAGGGGTACGACAAGCTTGGTGACCCGAATGCGGGCAAGGTTTTGCGCGAGCGTGGGAATCGATACGCCTCGAAGGTTGAGCTTTTTGTGGCTGCTCCGGTGGTCACCGAAAAGTTGGCGAGAGGCGAGCCAGCGGCGGGGATGTACCTGGGGGCGAACATTGAGAGGGAAGAAGCGACTCGGTATCCGCAGAGTTTCAACAACCTGATAGGGAAGAGGCATGCGATGTTTTTCATGTATCGCAAGTACGGAGTGGGGTTTCCGGTTGCTTACGCTAAGGAGCTGAAAAAGGCGAGTGCTGCGCTTCAGATTGCCTGGGAGCCAGGCTCGCTCAGCGAAGTTCGCGATGATCGCTATCTTCAGCAGTTCGCGAAAGATATCCGCGAGAGCGGGATTCCGGTTTTTGTTCGGTTCGCCAGCGAGATGAATGGGAGTTGGACTCCCTATCATGGCAACCCAGCTTTGTACCGAGAGAAGTTTCGGTTGGTGGCGGATGTCGTTCGGACCATTGCTCCGAATGCGATCATGGTTTGGTGTCCGAATACGATTCCGGAGCAGCCGATTCCGGACTACTATCCAGGGCCGGAAGCGGTTGACTGGGTGGGGGTCAACTTTTATTCGGTGATCTATAACGACTCGGATCGGTCGCGCGCGGCCGATTGGCGATTCCCGACGGATTCACTTGACTACATCTATAACCGATATGCAGGGGCGCATCCGATCATGGTTGCGGAGTGGGCGGCTTCGCACCGGGCATCGATTGACGGCGCCGATAAGCCGGCGTTTGCGACTCAGAAAATTGCTGAGTTTTTCCGCACGGTTCCGCTTCGGTACCCGCGGCTTAAGGCGGCGAGTTGGCTGAGTTTTAACGCTCTGAAGTACGCCAAGGGGGATCGCCAGTTGAACAATTATTCGCTGTTCGATAACCCGGCAGTGGCGGAGGGTTACAAGAACGCGATCGCTGATTCGCACTTTTTGAGCGAGGTTGGCTCATCGGCTCCGATGACCTGGCGAACTGCGGCTTCGGTGGTTGCTCGACGGGCGAAGTGCCGAGTTTGGATTCGGAGCTACGACCCGTTTGCGAGCGTCTCGGCTTCTTTTGAGGCCGGGGCTGCGATGCGGTTGGAGATGGGGAGCGAGTTTGAGGTTCCAGCGGATGCGAAGTTTGTGAAGCTTGATTTGAAGGATAGCAACGGGCGGGCGGTTTTGAGTCGGCAGATCACTGTGAAGTGAGAGAACTGCAACGCATTTTGTTGGGTAGTCAGGTTCAAAAATTGCCAATATGAAGGCATTTGATGGGTAGGGTTGGGTAGGCGAGATCGGGGCCAGCGGTTGGCATGCGGGGGCAGTTTCGGTTTGGTGGTTGGGCGAAGAAGTGGGCCTGGATTGGTCCCGCTGGTGCGGGGCACGGTAAGTCGATTGGCAACATTGGGGCATTCCAGATTCGTTTACCGTTCTGGTTGTGATCATCAATAACTAGTTGACGTTTTGAGGTTTTTGTCAACCACTTGATACACGAAACGTCGAAATCCACTCGCCGGCCCAAAGCCACACCCCACCCAAGACATCTCCGTTCCCGACGCATTCGCTCTGGGAACGAAGCTGCCTCGGGACCCGTGCCCCCAGGCGGGTAAAACCTCGCCTGGCTGGGATGAGGGCTGTTAAGAGTGGTCATTACTTAATTGACAATTGATCGGCTCGCGTGTTACTCTGCTGATGTGGTCGAGTCGGACGACGATCTTGGGTTTGGGCTTAAGGGGCCGGACGGGATGTGGAAATTCATGTGGACCGTCTGGTACGGGGCGATCTGTGTTCGTCCGCTGTTGTACTGTATCCGTGAGGCAAGGCCGCTGTGGCAGCCTGGCTTACTCATTCTTCTACTCATTGGGCCCGCGGTGTTGATTGGGCTCTGCTTGTCTCAGAGCTTCAAGTGATTTCGTCTTTTCCTCCCAAAATTCAAAACTGACTCTTGACTAGCCAAAGGCTTGGACTCCAAGTCCGCATTCCAATGTTTGTCAAGTAAAATCATTCTGAACTATGGAGTCTATTCGAGAACAGATTACACGAGTTATTCGCTACGAGCTGTACGACGTGGCACCAATAGAGGGTGGATGTGGTGTAATCTGGAAAGCAAGAGATCTGTTGACCGGCGCAGACGTCGCGATAAAAACTATTTCAGAGCGGCTACTCGGACCAAATGCGGCCAGATCGGTTCGCACGTTTAAGAAAGAAGCAGCAGTTGCAGCTCGGTTAGCCCAACAATGCCGTTATATTGCACCTGTGCTGGACCTTGGTCTAGCTGGCTCGGTGCTGTATTCGGTTATGCCCTGGTACGAGGCAGTTCCCTCGGGGACTAATATTGACTTGGGTACAAAGTGCGGCAAAATTTCGCTAGGCATTGCCAAGACAATTCTCCTTCAGGTTTGCGAGGCTGTAGAAACCGCACACGCCAACGGAATTGTACACAGCGACATCGCCCCCCAAAACATTCTATATGATTCCTCTGAGCATAAATATTTGCTAACTGATTTTGGGCTGTTGAAAATTCTGGAATCAGCGATTGTTTCAGCAGGTAGCGGCAGTCTTTTAGTGGGTGGAAGGCAGAAGTACTTCCCTGACTATGTTCTTTTGGATTCGGAACGCATTTCTGAGGCTTCCGATGTCTATGCTTTGGCCGTCACGTTCAGAGTCCTTCTCGAGGGGCAGGGGATTCTAAGTGGATCGCTAAAGCCGACTCCGGCAGTTGTTCGCATTCTGCATGAGCAGAGGGACGCTCCTGACTCAGTTCGTCGTCTTCTGAGCAGATTTATCGACGGCCACAGGGAGAGTGACCGAATCGTAGATTTTATAGGACAGCTACGGACTCTTTAGGGTAATCTCGGGACGTGAAGAAAGTTGAGGGCGGTTCAGGTGACAAGCGAAGTATTTGTTGCATCCCTTCGGGATATATGCTTCAAATGTACCCAGTAAAGCATTGGGTATCACGATTTCGAGAATTTGCTCGAAAGACTCCAACTGAAATAATGTTGCCTGGAGTAGGGTTAACTGGGCCCACATACGACTCAAGCGTGCACACTATGCCGGAGTTTGTTAGCCGATCTTATTGCCTACCTGATTGGATAAGGGAGGCAAGAGAGCAACTTGGTGATCAATGTAAAGTATGGGTTTCTATCAATCCAGACCTCGGCTTCATGAAAAACGAGGCTTTGTGGCTGAGAAATCAGTATTTTGACGATTTGCCCCAAGCGTGTATCACAAACCCTGTGGTTTGTTCGATACTCGAAGATTATTTGGAGGAGGTGAAACAACTTGGAGGTGTTGATGGCGTCTCGCTAGACATTACAGATGCTTATCCGAATTCCGGATCACGTGGTTTTAAAGGCGTAATGTCACACTGTTTTTGTGACCACTGCTTGAAAGGCTTGCGAGAGCATGGGTTTAAGGATTCCCCAACCGTTTTTATAGGTGAGCAAGCGATTCAGAGGTTGGTACTGAAAGATGCTGCTAATGGGCAAGGGACGATGCACATTGATCCGTCTCAGGATTTAGTGGACAGGCGCGACACTAGCTCGCTACTCGCTTTCTCCGAAGCGCGACAGTTTATCGATTCTGATGATCAAAATGCCGAGCGTGACGCTAGTAGGCTACTGGTCTATTTGGACGCTAGAACACGGGTGACAGCATCCGCAGTCCGATCTATACTAAGCAACTGTAAGCAATCCGGATTGAGTTCGGCGGTCGTGTTGGGTTCGACCAAAATTGATATGTCGCAAATGGTCAGCCTAAGCGCGCTCGACCGTAACTCAGCTGCAGATGAATACTGGCTACCGGATGCTTCAGATAAGAGTGCTCAGGAAGGAGATTGGCAGGCTCTGCAGTTCTTGGCCCCAAGAGCAACGTACTATTACAACTCGTTTTTCGAGATTGTCGAGCAAGCAAATGAAAGGGCTATAGAATATGGCCATCAATTGTTCTTGTCCACGCTGCAAAAGACGTCAAAGTCATTAAGGAGGAATAGTCTGTGTTCTGGATCCGTTTATGTGAATTCAAAACTCAACCAGTATCTAGGTGTTGCCGGAGTTCCGCTCGGAACCGATGACCATCTAGCAATTGTCTCAAAGCTAGCAGCAGATATTACAGGCACTGTTCTTCCAGCTGATTTGCTAGCTACATTTTCGATAGGCAATCCGGATCGACTTGAATAGCGTCGTTTTCGGGCTTGAAAGGTTGTTGCCTCAGTAACTACATCAAGTCAGCATTGCTACTCGATAAATGTGAGAATGTTGCTATGGGCTAGTGAAGCAAGCATGCCCCAGGTTGTAGTTAAGGTCACAACTGCTGTGAGTTTGAGTGCCGATAAGGAGGATTGTGTTGGTTTCCCATTCATGAGATTCTGCGGTACGGGACGAGTATAGTTTGCGATGGAGCTTGTACGACTAGTTAAGTAGTGAGGGGTGCCCTCAAGAATGAGGCTACTTAGAAGGAAGCCGGTAAACTCACTTCAGTGACCGAACAGCTTGTTCGTGCTTATTTCGACGCCTTTAACGCCCACAAGGCCGACGCGATGCTCGCGACTTTGAGTGATGATGTGGTGCACGTCATCAACGAAGGGGCGACAGAGGTGGGGATCGACAAGTTCCGGGCGTTTAAGGCGCATATGGACGACTGCTACCGCGAGCACATCAGCGATCTTTGCGTCATGGTGAATGGCGACCGGGGTGCGGCGGAATTTACTTGCAGCGGCACTTATCTGAAGACCGATGGCGGGTTGGTCGAGGCGCGGGGGCCGGAGTATGCGATTCCGGCAGCGGCGTTTTTTGAGGTTGCGGAAGGGAAGATCACGCGCGTCACAAGTTACTACAGCTTGAAAGGCTGGCTGGAAGCAGTTTCGCTATAATTAGGATATGTCTTTCGTTGTTCGCGCCTATTACAAGTTTGTCGAAGTCCTCGACGGCGAGGCGCTGCGTGACCAAATCTATGAGGTTGCGGATGCGAACGGTTTGAAAGGGATCGTGCTGGTTGCTCCCGAAGGGATCAACAGCACGATCAGCGGAACTCCGGAGGGTGTGGCGGCTTATTGGTCGTTCCTTACGGCTGATCCACGGTTTGCGGATATCGAATTCAAAGATTCCCGGCACGAAGAGGTTCCGTTCAAAAAGCTTAAGGTTAAGTTCAAGAAGGAGATCATCACGATGCGAAATCCGCTCGCGAATCCTGGCGAGATGGTCGGTCGCTACGTGGAGCCGAAGGATTGGAACGATCTGATTTCCGATCCGGACGTGATGGTGCTCGACACGCGAAACGTTTACGAGTACATCGAAGGGACCTTTAAGGGTGCAGTTGACCCTCGCTTGGTATCGTTCGGCGAGTTTCCGGAGTGGGTTGAGAAGAACCTGGATCAAGCTAAGCACAAGAAGGTCGCGATGTTCTGCACGGGCGGAATCCGGTGTGAGAAGACGACGGCGTTTATGCTCGCGAAGGGGTTTGAAGAGGTGTATCACCTGAAGGGTGGGATCTTGAAGTACCTCGAAGAGATTCCAGAAGAGGAGTCGCTTTGGGAAGGCGGATGCTTTATTTTTGATAACCGAGACTGCCTGGTCACAGGGTTGAAGCCGGTTCCTCGGCAGTACGATCAGGACGAGATCGTTGACCAGCTCTTGGCTGGCACGTTGCCCTGAAATCTGCATTCAGTTCTCGGTTTCCGGTTCTCGGTTGATGAATTCGTATGAAGCGAGAATTCTCGTGTTGGGCTGTGCAAAAATTGAGCAATGCCCGTGCTTGCTTCGCTGATCGCCCTTGCCCTCAGCCCCAGCCGAATCCAGGAAGATACAGTTGTCCGAAACATTCCGCCGAGAGATGTGTGGGTTTTCCGCTCGGTACTGGACGAGCGCGCCCGGATTGCGACCGTTGCACTTGCGAAAGACTTCTGGGTTTCGTACGACGCGACGAACTGTGGCCTCTACAAGTTCTGGAAAGGCGATGTCAACTTTGAAGGGGCCGTCTACACAAGTGTTCATGGGCCACAGCCGACTAGCAAGGGTGGCGAAATTTTAGGTGGCAAAGTCGATGCCCCCGTCTGGCGGGTCGACGGCAAAGAGGTCAAGCCGACCTACCGCGGTCATCGGATGCTGAAAGGGAATCGGGTTGAGTTTGTTTACGAAGTCCCGGTGAACGACAAGAAGGCGATCGTTACCGAAGAGCCGGGATTACTGCGGCGCGGAGATCGTCCAGTGGGCCTATCCCGTACCTTCAAATCCTCGATGCCAAGTGCAAATATCCAGGTTTTGACCTACGGAAGATCGGCAAGTTTGAACAACTTTTTCCTCAACGGTCGAGCGAACCCCGAGGGTGACCGGGAAGCCTGGACGGGAGTTGGAGCGAAGACAACTTGGAGCGTGCTTTTCAATCCCGTACTTGGGTTGCCCCCTAGTGATGACGATGGCGGTGAAGCCGAGCTTCAAGCCGGTGTGGACCTCGACTCATCTGCAGCTCAGGGACAAGGAAATGTTCAAAAGGACGACGTCCATGCGAATGGACTCTCCTACCGGGCGTATCAGATCGAGTTTCCGTTCGAGAAAATTCCGACGTTGGTACCAAACCAGACTCCGAACGTGAGCCGGCAAATTCAGAATGTCGACCTGAAGGACGAGCAGTTTGGACTTAAAGAACATTTTGTAGTCTCGATCACAGGCTGGTTAAAGGTCGAAGAGGGCGCGCTTTACGAATTTCGTATGAATGTTGACGACGGTGCTCGGCTGTTCGTCAACGGCGAACGGATTATTAACTTCGATGGCATGCACCTAGGGGAGCAAGCCACGGGTTCGATGGATCTGGAGCCCGGTCTCTACCCCCTAAGAATTGACTACTTCCAGAACGAAGGGCCTTCACTGCTGACCCTCGATTGGAAGCCAGCCGATTCGACCGAGTGGAAACGAATTCCGAACAAAAACTTGGAGACGGTCGCCGACGAGGTTGGTGTCGTCTCCCCAGGTTTCAAAAAAGTGATGGACGCGATTTTCCCCCAACGACCAGGCGATGGCCGTCCGGAGATCGCGGTTCATCCCTCGTTTGACCTCAGCACTCCGCGTCCGAAGGACTTTGACCCTCGAGTAGGAGGACTCGCGTTCCGACCAAACGGTCACTTGGTGCTTTGCACTTGGGATCCTGACGGCGCTGTCTACGACATCGAGGGAGTTCAATCCGGCGATCCGACGAAGGTAAAGGTCAGGCGGATTGCTCAAGGTCTATCAGAGCCGTTGGGAATTGAAGTCATTGGGAATGACATCTTCGTCGCTCAAAAGCAAGAGATCACCCGGCTGAGAGATACCGATAAAGATGGGATTATTGACGAGTATTACGCTTTGAGTAGCGGGTTCGGCGTGACCGCCAATTTCCACGAGTTCACCTTCGGATTCAACCATTTGGGCAACTACCTGTTTAGCAACTTGGCACTCGGCATCAACACCGGAGGCAGATCGACCGACAAGCAAAACTTCGACCGGGGTCGAGTGATGAAAACGAACATCAAAACTGGGGAGTTTGAGTTCGTCGCCAGCGGACTCAGAACGCCCAACGGAGCTGGTAAGAACGCAAAAGGTGAGCTGTTTATTACTGATAACCAAGGCGACTGGCTGCCATCTTGCAAACTGATTGAGGTCACGAACGGCGCGTTTTACGGCAACCGATCCGTCGAAGCCGAGAAGTACAAGGGCGTCAAAGAGTCGCTGCCCGTCTGCTGGTTCCCCCAGGGTGAAATTGGTAACTCAACGAGTCAACCAGCTCCATTCGAATACGGACCTTACAAGGGTCAAATGATGGTCGGAGATGTGACCCATGGAGGACTGAAGCGGGTCTTCATGGAGCGAGTGAACGGCCGGTATCAAGGGACAGCTTTCCGGCTTACCCAAGGGTTGGAGGCCGGGATCAACCGCGTTATTGTTGGTCCCGATCAGGCGATCTACGTGGGTGGAATTGGCTCGACGGGGAACTGGGGACAGGAAGGGAAGGAGCGGTACGGGCTCCAGCGACTTGCCTATAACGGAAAGGTGACCTTTGAAATGCTTAAGGTTCTGCCGATGCAGAATGGGGCGGAGATCGAGTTCACGGAGTCAGTTCAGGATAACTTGCTACCGGAGATTCTGAGTGAGTGGGAAGTGCGGCACTGGCACTACGTTCCGACCATCGAATACGGCGGACCGAAGGTCGGCGAAGAGCGTCTCCCGGTCAAATCTGTGACTTGGAACAAAACACGGACAAAGGTGTTCTTGGAGTTTTCTGGTGTCAAGCCAGAGGATGTTGTGTACTTCCGATTACCCATGTCGCTTCGCGGAGCGGACGGGCAGATGATGTGGGCGAACGAGGCTTGGAGCACGGTTAACGCGATTCCAAACCGAGTCGGGCAGGTTGCGGCCAGCGAGGCGGCACCAGAGGTTAACTCTCTGTCGCCGGAAGAGAAGGCGGCGGGATTTGAGCTGCTTTTTGATGGAAAGAACCTAGATCGATGGCGTAAGTATCGTGGTGAAGGAGTCCCCAAGGGCTGGCAGGTTGCCGACCAGGCTCTCGTGTTCATTCCGGGACTTGAGGGTGGAGATCTGACGACGAAGGAGCAGTACGGCGACTTTGAGCTACGACTCGATTGGCGCGTTCAGGCTGGCGGAAATTCGGGCATCATGCTTCGCTCAAGGGAGACTCGGAGTGCGAGCTACGAGACGGCGATTGAGTGTCAGGTTCTTGATGACGCTAAGCACGGTGACGGAAAGAATCCGCTGACTTCGGCCGGATCTGCTTATGGTCTTTACGCTCCGGTAAAGAAGATGGTGAACCCGGCGAATACTTGGAACCACTTGCGGGTGGTCTGCAAAGGCAATGCTGTTGAGCATTGGCTAAACGGAGTCAAGATCGTGTCGTACGAGGTTGGTTCGGCGGACTTTGTTGAGCGACTCGCCAAGAGTAAGTTTAAGGGCTGGCCCGAGTTTGCGAAATATAGTTCGGGGCACATTGTGCTGCAGGACCACGGCGATTTGGTGGCTTACAAGAACATTCGGATTAGGAAGCTCTAAGTGAATATTGCTCTCGCCCTCGCCATCTCGGCTGATAAGTCGGTGAAGGAGATCAGCTACAAGGAGGGCGTCACTCGTTTTAAGAGCGGTGGCGAAATCACGTGGATTCACCTCTTCGATTCAGATGCGACGGCCACGAGTGCGCTTTTGGAAAGGGATTTTGGGTTCCATCCCGTTGCCATCGAAGATGCTGTGGGGCGGGACGAGCGTCCAGAGCTCAAGGAGTTTGACGATCACATCTTCCTCGTCGCGCCTGCGGTGGTTGGGGTCGAGGATGGCGAGGAGGTCTTCGACGAGATCGGCTTCTTTGTCCACGGTACAACCCTGGTGACGGTGTCGCACGTCGAGATTCCTTGCATTCAGACGATGGCAGATCGCTGGAAGGCGAAGCTTTCGCTCGGACACGCGGAAGTTGGCTACATCCTTTTCGCCTTGCTAGATTCCATTTTGGATGACTACTTTCCTCGGCTGGATGCGATGGAAGATGAGGTTGATCGCATCTCAGACGAGATCTACACGGGGCGGACAGACAAACTTCGCGAGCTTCTGGTTGTCAAAAAACGGATGCTGCACATGCGGCGCCAGCTCGGTCCATTTCGAGACGTGATGAACTCTCTGCTACGGCGAGAACTAGACTTTGTGACGGACCATCTTGAGCCCTATTTCCACGACCTGTTTGACAATACCTTGAGGTTGACAGAACTCGTTGACACCAACCGTGAGGCCTTGACTGGGCTGCTTGATATTCACCTTTCGACTGTCTCGAACAACCTCAACATGGTGATGAAGAAAATGACGGTCATTTCCACTGTTCTGATGACGTGTGCTTTGGTTGCGGGGATTTATGGGATGAACTTCAAACACATGCCAGAGTTGGAGTGGTATTTTGGATACCCATTTTCGATCCTGCTGATGTTCTTGCTCAGTGCGGGAATCGTTTGGTTGTTCAAAAAGAAAGAGTGGCTTTGAAGCCTGCTTTTCAACTCCAAGCTTTCTGTCTCCGCACCTCTAACCCCAAATCCCTTCCTACATGGAGCAAGGGACTTTTCTAGGCTGCGATTTGGCCGATGAATTCGACTTCCGCTTTTGCAGAGATTTCGCTGTAGGCTAGGACGGGCAGGTTGGGTAGGTGGCGGTCGAGGAATCGTCGCATCGCCAAGCGAAGCTGGGCTCCGCAGAGGAGGACGGGCTGGTGGCCTTGCATGGTTGCCCGGTCGTACTCAATCTTGAGCGATTGAATGACCAGGCTTTGGAGATCGGGATCGAGGACAAGGGTTGAGCCGCTGCCCGTCAGGCTGACCTTTTCGGAGAGTGTGCGCTCTAAGGCAGGTTCAAGGGTGAGGCAGAGGAGCTTGTCTTCTGGATCGAGATATTGTCTTGTGATCGTTCGTGCGATGGACGAGCGAACGATTTCGCCGAGTTGCTCAACATCTTTGGTTTTACGAGCGAAGTCAGCCAGGGTTTCGATGATGGTGACCATGTCCCGAATTGGAATTCGCTCACCCAGAAGGTGTTGGAGGACCTTTTGGACATCAGAAATGGTGAGTAGGTCCGGCATAAGTTCATCAACGGCGGCAGGGTTTGATTTACGAACTTCGTCCACCAGAGTCTGAACATCTTGGCGGTTGAGGAGTTCGGGGCAGTGTTGCTTGATGACTTCGCACAGGTGGGTCGTGATGACCGAGGATGGATCGATGACGGTGTAACCCACACGCTCGGCGAGCTCCGCTTGATCGGGTTCGATCCAGAGGGCTTCGAGCCCAAAGACGGGGTCTTTGCCAGGAATTCCGGCGATGGATTCAACGGCCCCGCCGCTGTTGACGGCGAGCTTGAGGTTGGGCATGACGGACGCCATGGCGACTTCTTCGCCGCGAATTTTGAGAACGTAGTTGTTGGATTCAAGTTGAATCGAGTCGCGGATGCGAACCGAGGGCATGACGTAGCCAAGCTCTGAGGCAATTTGGCGACGGGTCGCGCCGACGCGCTCACTCAGGTCGCCGCCCGCTTTGAGGTCAGCTAGCTTGGTCAGCCCATAGCCAATTTCGATTTCGATCGGATCAACATGCAACAGGGCGAGAGCTGCCTCAGGACCGGTGGGCATCGGAGCAGGGGGCGGGGTAGGCTTCTCTTCTTTTGGAGCATCGAAAGCATCGATGAGACGCGGATTCTTCTTAAGAAGCCAAGACAGGCCGTAGAGAAATCCGCCCGCGCCCATAAAGAGCGTCGCTGGGAAGCCCGGGATCAGGCCGAAAGCGGCGAGCGCTCCGCCACTCACGGCGAGGGCTTTTGGCTGGGCAAAGAACTGTGCAGCGACTTGACCGCCCATTGTTCGCTCCTGACCAGCTCGGGTTACAAGAAGTGCGCTGGCAGATGAAATGAGAAGAGCGGGAATCTGGGAAGTGAGTCCCTCACCGACGGAGAGGAGGGCGTAAGTTTTGAGAATGGTCATCGCGTCGCTCTGACCCTTGAACAGTCCGACTCCGAAGCCGCCGATGATATTGATTGCAATTATGAGTAGGGAAGCAACCGCGTCGCCCTTAACGAACTTGGAGGCACCATCCATTGCACCGTAGAAGTCGGCTTCTTGCTTGACTCCCTTTCGGCGCGCTTTCGCCATATCTTCGTCGATCAGACCGGCTGCCAGGTCGGCATCTATGGCCATCTGTTTACCGGGCATTGCATCCAAGGTGAACCTGGCAACGACTTCCGAGACCCGGCCAGCACCGTTCGTGATGACCACAAACTGTACGATCATCAAGATAAGGAAGACCACGAAGCCGACAACGAAATCCCCCCCCATCACGAAGTTTCCGAACGTCTCGATAACATGTCCGGCTTTCCCTGAACCGAGGATCAGCTTGGTTGCGGCGACCGAAAGGGCGAGTCGGAAAAGAGTTGTGATGACCAGTAGCGGTGGGAAGGAACTGAACTGAAGGGGGTCCGTGATGTTGACGGTCGTCAACAGGATCATGACCGATGTGCCGAGAGCAACGACCAATCCGAGATCGAGCATCCAACCCGGCATTGGCAGCATGAGCATCGCAACGATGACAAGGAGACCGATTCCAGCGAGGATATCGGTGTGTTTGAGAATCTTTGCGACGGCTTGCATTGCTTGGGGGCGCAGAACGCCCGTATTGGAGTTATTGGATTCTCAGCGCACTTTTGAAGGGCAAACCTGGCAAATTTTGCACGAATCAAAAGGGGAAAGAAACGAACGAAATTTCCAGGTTCTAGCGAACTAGAAAATCATTGGTTTTTGATAGTGTATATCGAGCCGACTATGGAACATATGGAGTGGTTAAGGGTTCTTTTCGCTCCGTTAGCCAGTTTCTGAACACGCCATGAGAGAGAAAATCGGCCGAGGGAGGGATAAAACTCCGCCTAAGGTTAGTCTGTCTGTTAAGCCCGCGGTAGAGCGGGGGGCCATCGGCGTGGCAATTCGATTTGGAGTTTTCGTCTTCGCCGTTAGTTTGGCGAGCGGATTCATTGCTGGCCTCGGAGTGAAGAAGGCAGCCCGAAGTCGCATCCTAGCTAATTACAGCGAGATGCGGACGTTGACGAGTGGACTCCTTGCTAAGAGCGTTAACCCGCTGAAACTGAAAAAGATCTGGGCTGAGTCCGACAAAGCGGAGCCTGCCTACCTGCAGACGCTCTCAACGCTCCGAAAATTTCTCGTTCGCGATCCGCGCCTTTCGAACGCATTTGTTGTCCGATTTAGCAATAACACAGTCACTTACGTCGTAGATCCGGGGCCAGTGGGTAAGCGATCTGACGGTCGAGAGGTTCTCCAGGCCAAAGTAGGAGACCCAATTGATAGTCCGAGCCAAAGCCTGATCAGCACTTTGAAAACGGGCAAGACAACGCTAGATCAGGGTGTTTTAAAGGAACCAGGTGGTGATGTCCTGCGAAGCTACGCAGCACTCCTGGGAGGCAATGGAAAGCCCGTAGCTGCCGTCTGCTTGGACGTCAAGAATGCCCCACTTGCACACGAGTTGGAAGATATCGAGGCGGCGTTGAAGACCGGCATTATCAGCGCTTTTGGATTTAGCTTGCTTCTGGGGGTGATCTCGGGGATGATCGTTAGGAGGCTCCGCGCCGCAGTGTCAGAGCAGAGTACGAAGCTGGGACGGACTGAGGAGAGCCTGGCCGCAACTGTAGAAGCGGTAAGGGCCCTGAACGATTCTTTGGTCAGCACTCTCAACGCCGCAGGATGTTTGATCTGGCAGGGCAACGCAAAGGTGCAGGACGGCAGATTGATCTGGGCAGCGAAACTCAAGCACGAGTCGCCATTCGCGTGGATCGAGCATCAGATTGCATCAGGAGACTCTTTCGACTACTTGTGGGAGAGCCTGCGTGATCCTGAAGACGACCACCTGTGGCAACGATCCGTCAAGGATGCGATTACCAAAAAGGCAGAGAATGTCAGTACCGAATATCGAATTTGTAGGGAGAACGGAGACTCCTACTGGTTCTCAGAGCAGCTAACCCTTGCGTACAATGCCGACGGGTCGACTTCGCTCGAGGCCTTCGTCAACGACATCTCTGAAACTCGGGCGAGAGGAGAAGAAGTTCGACAATTGGCGTTCTTTGACACTGTTACTGGCCTCATCAACCGCACAAAGATTCACGAAGTCATTGGAGTTCTTCTCAGTGAGTCACCAAGGATGGGTGTTGTCGGCATCGAGATAAGCAACTTCCGAAACATCAATGAGTCGTGGGGTGCTGAAATTGGAGACAAGCTGTTGAAAGGATTTGGCGCCACTCTATCAGAAGGTGTTGCGGCCGCCGGCATCGTCGGGCGATTAGCCGGAGACGATTTCGTCGTCATCGTTCCAGATCCCCATGCAATGTCATGGATCGTTGGCAAGATTGACGAGCTTTGCCAAAAAGCAATCTACATCGACGGCGTCGAGATTGCGAAGATGTGCCGAATTGGCTACGTGCAAGCTGAAGAGGGCGAAACAGCTACTGGAATCCTGCGCAAAGCCAATCTAGCATTGGAAAATGCCCGTAAGAACCAGTCGATTTATCCCGTGATCTATAAGCCGGAGATGAGCTTCCGCGCCAAGATGCGGGTCGAACTAGAGACTGCAATGCGGCAAGCCCTGACAGACGGCGAGTTCCACCTGGTATTTCAGCCGATTTACTGCAACAAGAGCAGACGACTTGTCAAAGCGGAGGCACTCCTCCGGTGGAACTCTAGTCGGTTCGGTCAGGTATCCCCGGCTACCTTTATTCCGATTGCCGAAGAGTCCGACATCATCAACGACCTCGGCAACTATGTCTTGGATGAAACCGCGAAAGCGATCAAAAAGGTCATCGAGTTGACGCGAGATGATAGTTTTGCTATCAGCATGAACCTGTCCCTGCGTCAGCTTAAGAACACGGCGACATTGAACGCATTTAGCACAGCGGTAGATCGATGGGGAATCACAACCAAGAATCTCGTTATCGAAGTGACCGAATCTTCGATCATGCATGATGCGGGTGAGTGTCTTGCAATGCTCGTCCAACTTCAGGATCGTGGATTCAGCTTGGCGATTGACGACTTTGGAACCGGTTACTCGTCACTTGCAACTCTGGCAAGCTTGCCGTTTGACATCCTTAAGATCGATAAGCGCTTTGTTGATGGCATTGCGGTCGATAAGAAGCAAGAAGAAGTGATCGGAACGATTATCCGTCTCGCTCGAGCACTGAACTTGCAGATCGTTGCCGAGGGAATCGAGACTGAACCTCAGTTCGAATTCCTTGCGAGCAAGGAAGTTGAGTACAGCCAAGGGTATTTCTTTAGCAAGCCCCTTCCGCTCGAAGACCTGGTGATGCTGGCGCAGAATGGAAATGACCTCGCCGCGTAAGGTTTGAGGTAATCTCTTCGTCCTAACGCGCTCGTAGCTCAGTGGATAGAGCATCAGCTTGCGGAGCTGGGGGTCGGAGGTTCGAGTCCTCTCGAGCGCGCCAAAGTTTTCTGATTCCGTTACCCCCTTAGGGTATCATCTTAGCGTGAATCGGCCAAATGTTGACCAACTTGGCTCTGTCGCAAGTTTCGCTTGCGCGGTTCACTGTGCCCTCACGGGGCTGGCATTCGGTGTCCTTTCTTCGGCAGGGCTCGGGTTTATCGGAAATCACAGCCTTGAGTTGTTTTTCATTGGCTCGACCATTGTATTCGGGATCTGGGCGGTGATCAATGGACTGCGAGTCCATCGCCAATGGCATCCCGCGTTGTTGTTCGGATGTGGTCTAACGATGATCTACCTGGCTCATGCGATCGAGCCAGGCTGGATTTTTTCGGTGCTTGGAGGCGGATTTCTAATCACATTTCACTGGGTGAATCAGAAGAATATGCGTCGTTGCAAAGCCTGACTCACATCGAGTGATCGCCATAGAGGGTCTGAATGTAGCTGACTTGGCCCATGTGGTAGCTCGCGTTCCAGCCTGCGAACGTCATGGTTTGGAGGAAGGTGTATTTGCCCCACGGGAACTCGACTTCGGTCTGATACTCAGCTTCAGGGAATGCCTTGACGGCTGCGATGAACTTCTTCAAGTTTTCGTTCGCAGCGGCTTCGCAAGCGTCAAGATCAAGGAGAGCAGCCTTTGCTTCCTCAAACCCCCCAAAAATGGAGGGGTCGAATCCGCGAGCGCTGAGAAGACCAGGGACCCAGAGCGGGCACAAGGCGACTTCTTGTGCTTGGTTAAGAGTAGAGCGACCAGCGTCGAGGGGTTTCCACTCCAGTTTTTCCGTAGGAACCTTTCGGCAGGTGTAGAAGAAGTTGGCGAGGTTACGTTCGGTGTCTTGGATGATGAAGTCGATGACGTTCATAGCAGGAGAACTATACAGGCGTCTACATATTTGTGTCAAGGGTCTGTTTCACTAAACTGTGAGAATTACCTGCCAAGAACTTAGAGCGTTTTGTGAGAGTTGTGTTATAATACGGGTGTGAATACGTATTCTCGTATTCTTTCAAGGTGAATTGGCAATGAAGCGATTTTTAATTGGTGGGCTAGCACTTGCTGCAGTCTCAAGTTCTTTCGGGCAGTTTGTTATCGACGGCAGTAAAGATGCTGGATACAACAGCGGTGGAAGTTTCCAAACCACGCCAACAGGCTTTGGTAACTCGACCTTAGGGCAAGTTGGTGCTGCGAATGGTTCCGAGCTTGACGGGTTGATTGCAGAGATAACTCCAAACAATCTGGTCATGTTGTTCACCGGGAACCTTCAGTCCAACTTTAACAAGCTTGAAATTTTTATCGATGTTGACGGTGCTACAAGCGGTCAAAACATCCTCGCTGCCAACGCCGGAAGCGGGCTTTCCGGTATGAGTGGGCTGAGATTTGACACTGGTTTTGTTCCTGAGTATTGGTTTAGAGTCAATGGTGACGGAACTAATTTTTTCGTCGATTCAGGAGTCCTTGGCGCTTCTTCGGTTACCCAGACATACCGTGGCACCAACACCTACGGCGCAGGCTCAGCAGGCGCTCTCACGGGTGGGACAAATGGCGGCGTGCTCGCAGCTATCAACAATAGCAACACAGCTGGAGTTGACGGCTCATCGGTCGGAACGCCTTCAGCCGTTACGACTGGTGTCGAAATATCCATTCCTGTAAGCCTTCTTGGAAACGTGACTTGGGGGCAAGGGCTCAGAGTTTCAGCGTTCATTAACGGTGACAGCGGCAACTTCCTATCGAACCAAGTACTTGGAGGTCTGCCTTCGGGTACGGCGAATCTTGGAAATCCAACGAGCGTCAACTTCAACAATATCGCTGGTAACCAGTTTGTTGCAGTTCCAGAGCCTGCTTCGATGGCTGTGCTCGGCCTCGGAATCTTCGGTCTCGCTCGACGACGACGAAACAAGTAAGTCTCGCGACACAAACAAGAACGCCACTCGCATACGAGTGGCGTTCTTGTTTGTGACTCTTGCTCAACCAGGAACGTAGAGAAACCTCGTATGGCACTCCCAGTCGGCACCGCCGCTCCAGATTTCACCCTTAAGACCAAGAACGCGGAGGGACTTCATGAAATCACCCTCTCGAATCACAAAGGCAATGACAACGTTGTTCTCCTCTGGTTTCCAGCTGCGTTTACCGGTGTCTGCACCAAGGAGTTTTGTGACCTCAGCGGGGGGATTCACAACCTTCCAGGTGCAAAGGTCTACGGAATCTCTTGCGACTCAGCATTTGCTCAGGAGGGTTGGGAAATGGCGGAAAACATCACGGTCACCTTGCTCAGCGACTACGCGCACAAAGTGACTGAGGCTTACGACGTCGTGCTACCTGATCTGGCGGGGCTTGGACCCGCATCGAAACGGGCAGCATTTGTGATCGATAAAGAAGGCATTATCCGCTACTCGGAAGAGACTCCCACCCCCGGCGATCTGCCCGATTTCACGGCGATTGTCGAAGTTTTGAAATCCCTCTAAATCAAACCGCACATCTTCGCCCGAAAGGGAATAAACTCACGGGCGAAGATGAAGATTGGTCTGTTTATCGCGCTGTTCGGCGACAAGTCACTTGACGATGCCCTGGATACATGTGTTGCCGAAGGCATCCAGTCGGTCGAAATTGGATGTGGAGCCTATCCCGGTGCGGCCCACCTCGACGTAGAGAAGTTGCTGGAGAGCAAGGCAGATCGAGATGAACTGCTTAAGAAGATCGAGAGCCGAGGTCTGATCCTTTCGGCCCTGAGCTGCCACGGTAACGCGCTGCACCCGGTTAAGAGCATAGCCGACGATCACCACAAGGCGTTCGTGAACGGTGTCAAGCTTGCCTCCATGCTCGGAGTTCCGGTCGTCAACGGCTTCAGCGGCTGCCCCGGCGATGCGCCTGGTTCAAAAAATCCCAACTGGGTCACCTGCGCGTGGCCAGACGAGTTCCGCGACATTCTGGAGTATCAGTGGAAGGATGTGGTTTTCCCATATTGGAAGGAGCAAGCCGCTTTCCTCAAGCAGCACAACGTGAAGTTTGCGATTGAGATGCACCCAGGGTTCGTCTGCTACTCCAACGACACCCTTCTAAAGCTCCGCAACGGAGTCGGAGCGGATGGCGAGTGGATCGGCGCGAACTTCGATCCGAGTCACCTCTGGTGGCAGGGAATTGACCCGATTGCCGCAGTTCGACAGCTCGCTCAAGAAGGCGCACTGTTCCATGTCCATGCAAAGGATACGAAGATCAACGACTACACCTCCGCTTTGAACGGGAACCTAGACGCCAAGTCTTACGGCGATATCAATGGCCGAAGCTGGGTGTTCCGGTCGGTGGGCTATGGCCATGGAGTCGAATGGTGGAAGCAGTTCTGCTCCGAACTTCGGATGGGCGGCTACGATTATGTTCTTTCGATTGAGCATGAGGATGGCCTGATGTCGCCAATGGAAGGCCTCCGAAAGGCTCTGGATGTATTGAAGCAGTCGGTGATCCAGGAATCTGCCGGCGAGATGTTCTGGGCGCGAGACTAAGCTAGGCGGAAGTTGGAAGTTAAAAAATCGGAGTCTTCCAACTTCCGACTTTACACTTTCACGCCGCGCCGCGGAGCTGTTCTAGCTCTTCGGTGAGTCGACTGGCGACTCGCTTTGCTCGCATCCCCATTGCCTGAATCAAGGCAATCTGCTCGATGCTGTCCGAAGGCACCAAGTAGGGCCAAGGTTCAACGCTCACACCTGCACTTTGGGCGGCCATTGTTGCGATTTCTGTAGCCCCGATGATGAGCTTCTCTTTATCGCTGAGATCGAAGTCTTGGGGACCCTGCAAGGCAATTTTTAGCTCGCGGGTGAGATTCCAGGCAGAGGCTAGTCGGCCAGCTGCGGCGTGAATTGACTCACCGTTGACGGTCTGAAATGCGTTTGCGATAGGAATCTGTCGCAAGCGCGCTACAGTTGCCGCTGTATCGAACTCTTCGGGGTATTGCCGAGCCACTAACGCGGCCGACAAAGACGAAAACATTGCAAAAGATGCTGCTCGAAGTTGCAATTCCGCATCTGTCAATGTGAGATCCTGCTCCAGTGCCATCGGAGCCAAGCAACCGATGACCAAGCATCCCAGCGACATCTGGGAACCACTTACAACCGCGCTTTTGACTCTTGAGCCGGAGATCCACAGGTCGGATGCGATGGCGAGCTGAGCCAAGGCGGTGGGCCCAGCACGCTGAATGATCAGCGGCATGTTGCTCTCGAATCCCAAAAACTCGCAGATTGTCCGCGCAGTCCGGCTGACGATAATGTCAGAAGCCAGCACTGTCAGCAAGGTTCGCGCATCCTGTTGCTCCTGCTGGATCAGCAGCATCGCCGCGGTCGGCGGGAGCGGGGTTGCGTGCAACGAGTTCATCGGCAATCTTGACAGGTGCTCTGGGCACCACAGTAATAGTTTCGGGAACCTGGGCGGGAATCCACACAGTTTTTCAATTAAGGTATCATAGGAGGTTCGAGGTTATCATGAAGGAAGGAATTCACCCAACTCAATATCCAGTCATCTTTGTTGACGGAGAGCACGAGTGGACGGGCACATCAACCACCAAGACCGCTAACATCCGTTCGGTCAACGGTGTGGATCATTACGTTATCAACTGCGAAATCAGCGCGTTCAGCCACCCATTCTATACGGGTCAGAAGAAGCTGGTCGACACTGCAGGTCGCGTCGAGAAATTCATGCGACGTTACGGCAATCAGCCAAAGAAGTAAAACCGGAGTCCCACCTGCTCATGCGCCCGAAGCAGAGAAAGGGAATCTTTATTACAGCCGCAACGGTTTTCGGAATCTTTGCGGCTGGTTTGCTTTTCAGTGCTCTACGCATCCGTCGCGAAGAGGGGATTGCTCTCTCCAAAGGGATGTCCCCGGTTTACTGGGCGGATAGGTTCACGGGTAAAGACTACTTTGATCCAGCTCGTCGAATTTGGTTCAAGGGAAATCGTGATAGAAAGACGGTGTGTCTCACAATTGATGACGGACCCCACCCCGTTTCCTGCCAACGAATGATCGAGGTTCTGAAGGAAAAGAATGTCAAAGCGGCATTTTTTTTGGTAGGCAAGCAAGTCGATGGAAATCCTGATCTCGTTCGAATGATGGTCGAGGGTGGTCACGAGATTTGCAATCACACCTACGACCATGTCCGGCTCGACAAACTAAGCCGCCAAAAGGTTTTTGATCAGATTCATGGTTGTGATGTTGCCGTTGAGAATGCCATCGGCAAAAAGATGACCCTTTTCCGCCCACCCGGAACTCGGTATTCAGATACCGTCCTTGACGTTCTTAAGCAGAAAAACGAAGTGCTCGTTTACTATACGATGGGAGCAAAAGACTTTGTGGGCACTGTTCCCGACTACGAACTCACCCCGGAGCTTCGGAAACTGCCCAAGATAACCTCGAAACTGATTCAAGAATACGTTCTGAAGCAGCTGAAACCTGGCTCCATAATCCTCCTTCACGACAATCCCATCACTGCCGAGGCGCTGGGTCCCATGATCGATGAAATCCGGGCGAAAGGCTACGAATTCGAAACCTGTGCAGAGATGATGAAACATCTCCCGAACCCAGTTTACGTGGATGTTAATCCAGCGGCTTCGAACATTGTTGCCCAATCGAGATAGACGCCATAATAAGGAATGCCTCAGCATCCTCACCGCGTTCCCCTCGAGCAAGCAGACCCAACGATTTTCGGGCTGATCCAGAAGGAAGAGCGGCGGCAGGAAGAGAACATTGAACTGATCGCCTCGGAGAATATTGCTTCTCTTGCTGTGCGAGAGGCGATGAGTTCGGTTTTGACGGACAAGTACGCCGAGGGCTACCCAGGCAAACGCTATTACGGTGGTTGCGAGGTTGTTGACGAGATCGAGCAACTTGCAATTGATCGCGTGAAAGAACTCTACGGCGCCGAGCATGCCAATGTTCAGCCCCACAGCGGAGCGCAGGCGAACATGGCGGTCTACTTCGCCTTCCTTAAGCCAGGTGACACCCTGATGGCGATGAACTTGGCGCACGGCGGACACCTCACCCACGGCTCTCACGTGAATTTTAGTGGCATGTTCTACAACATCGTCCCTTACGGCGTTGCCGAAGGGTCGGAAGTTATCGACTACGACGCATTCCGAAAGTCCGCCCTTGAAACGAAGCCGAAAATGATTGTCAGCGGGGCAACCGCATACTCTCGGCAGTTCGATTTTGCCAAGATCAAGGAGATCGCGGACGAGGTCGGCGCACTCCACATGTGCGACATGTCTCACTATTCGGGACTCATCGCTGCGGGTGTCTACGATTCGCCGGTTCCACACTGCGACTTCGTGACTTCGACCACTCACAAGTCCATTCGTGGTCCGCGTGGTGGAATGGTCCTGTGCAAAGAGCAGTATGCCAAGGAGATCGACAAGTCGGTGTTCCCAGGCATCCAAGGTGGCCCTTTAATGCATGTGATTGCTGCGAAGGCAATAGCTTTTGGTGAGGCACTTCAGCCGTCATTTAAGGACTATCAGAGGCAAATCGCTGCGAATGCCAAAGCTCTGGCAGCCGCGATGGAGAAAGAGGGTTTCCGCGTCGTCTCCGGCGGAACCGATTCCCACCTCATGCTCATCGACCTTCGCCCTTACGGGGTCACTGGCAAGATCGCCCAGATCGCGCTTGACGAAGCCGCGATTACAACAAACAAAAACTCGATCCCGTTTGATCCCGAAAAGCCGTTTGTGACCTCGGGAATCCGACTTGGAACTCCGGCGGTAACGACCAGAGGCATGAAGGAAGGGGAAATGTCTGAGATCGCTGCGCTAATCGCGCAGACCCTGCGTGTTCACGATGATCCGGCTGGCCTAGCTGCAGTCCGGGTGAAAACGATTGAGCTGACCAAGCGATTCCCGATTCACTTGTTCTGAGTTTTGGGAGTGCGTCGGCGCCGCGAACGACCTCCCAAAGGCGTTCTAAACCTGACGACTTGGCACCCAAGCCGTCGTTCTTCCTCCGATTTGTTCCCGGAGGATCGCTTGGCCGTCGATCAGGTCGTCCCCTTTCGCACCACCCCATCGGTAGTGAAACAGCCAGGAGGGAGGGAACTTGTCTTTGTCAGCTCCAACTTCCACGGCGAGGGAAATGACTTCCTTCAAAGCCGCGTGGAGCCGAGTGCAATCATCGAGACTCAGAGTTTTGCCGTGGCGAGAAGGGCGAATTCTGGCGAGGAAGAGCACTTCATCTGCGATCCAGTTTCCGACTCCGCAAAAGAGCGATTGGTCGAGTAGCAGAGCCTTGATTGGGGCAGATCGACGAGAAATCGAATCGAGAATCGCGCTGGGGGAGGGAAGTGCTGAATAGCAATCCGGACCCAGTTTTGCAATCGCGGCGTCATCCATAGGCGAAGAGCAGAGCCAGATTCGGGCGAGTCGCCGACCGTCGGTCATCACCACTTGACCACCATCATCAGCGGTCAACAACATCTTCAGGAATTTCGGTCGGCCCTCGGCGTCTTCCATCGGAGCTTGGCCGTGCTCCCGCAGTCGAATCGTCGAAGCGCCGATCTCACGGACCCACCCCGCCATCCCAAGGTGCCCGAACAACCAAGGATTAGAGTCGAGTTCCAACCAGAAATACTTCCCAATCCGCCCGGTTCCGGTCACGGTACTGCCGACGACCGCCTCTCGAACGACGGCGGCTGGGGTCTTCTTCAGCACGATCGAATCCTCGGCGATCTCGGCGTCGACAATACGTCGCCCAGTAAGAACTCGATCAAAAACTCGGCGGACGGTTTCAACTTCTGGCAGCTCGGGCATCGTATAAGGATACTGGAGACGGCATGGAGCGAAGCGACTACACAAAAGGTGAACTGCGGAGAGAGAATCTACTTCGAGACCCATTCGAATTGTTTCGGCAATGGCTCCAAACCGCTCGTGAGCATGTCGCCGTTGAACCTGATGCATTCTGCCTCTCGACTAGCGACCATGACGGACGCCCTTCCGGACGCATGCTTCTGCTGCGGGGTGTTGACGAAGGTCTGCTGTTCTACACCAACTATCTCTCGCGAAAAGGCAAGGATCTCACCGCAAACCCGAACGCCGCAATGACATTCTGGTGGGGAACCCTCGAAAGACAAATCCGAATCGAAGGCGAAGTGGAGCAACTGACTCCAGAAGAGTCCGACGCATACTTCGAATCACGGCCACCTTCAAGCAGGCAGGCGAGTGCCGCGAGCCCGCAGAGTCAGGTCGTTTCCAGTCGAGAAGAGTTGATTCAACGAGTTGTCGAGGCGGGTTCCGACCGACCGGCGCATTGGGGTGGATATCGCCTGGTACCCCATACTTTTGAGTTCTGGCAAGGCCGCCCGTCTCGCCTTCACGACCGATTTCGGTATCTGCGAGATGGCAACGATTGGAAGATTGACCGGCTTGCGCCTTAGTTAGCGCAGGACAAGTCCAGCAACTGCCACGACCATCGCGATTGCAGCGATCGTGATGATCTGGAACAGATAAGCGTCTTTGCGCTTCCACGCCTGGAATATGTCGATGATCCCAAGGAAGGCCATGACATAACCGTAACCGTCGGTAAACAGAATCAAACTGACGGACAGTACGCTCCAAAAGGTGATCGAAACGAGGCCTGCTTTCGAAGGCTTGGCGGGAGGATAATCGGCTGCGCGAGGATACTCTACGTATTGCGCCTCTGGCTGAGCCGCCTTTGGAGGCAAGTCCATGAGGCCAAGTTCGGGAATTGTGTGGGCAAGGACACTCTCGCCTCCCGGCGTGATTCGCACGGTTGACCTGGGCAAGACGCGGCCGTCACCAGCCCATGTCACTAGTGTCTCAAGCTCCACCGGCCCATACTCGTTTCCGTCCCTTCCGATCAATACGTATGGCATTCGAGATTATCGGAAGATTGGGCCAATGAAGAATCGGAACCCAAGAGCGATGACCGTACAGACAATCGAGATAACCAATGCAGCAAGTCCGCCCTGCTGATCCTCTTCCTTTGCCTTCCAGCCCATTTGGATTGCATACGATCCGAGGAAGATCGACAAGAATCCGATGGTTAATCCGACCGCTAGCGTTGCGATGGAAAGGCCCACCGTGATCCAAAACGGCTTCATTCCCTGGTCGTTGTAATTCCGCATCATTTGGGCGGTCATGTCGGGTTGTGTGTAGCTCGGGCGACCTTCGTAACCTGCCATGGGAGCCACTGTTCCCATCGAGGGCACAGGTGCCGGCGGGAACAGATTCGACACTTCTGGCATTGTGCTGGCCTGAAGCACCATCCCGTTTGCCTCGTTTCGAATCTTCGATGACGGAACGACCCGATTATCTCGAACCCAGTCCTGCAAAGTTGCCAGTTCGACCGGGCCATATTCCACCCCGTCAGTACCCGTCACAAAGTATCGCATCGATCCATTATGCCTGGTTGAACCCTGAGTGTCAATCAACTGGAGGAACGACTTTGACGACCCGAACATTATCCCCTTCACGGACGAAGTAGATCGAAGCCGTTCGATCCATTGACCACTGTGAGGGATCGGTGAGATTAACAAGCTCCTTGGGAAACTTAAACGTCACGAAACGGGGGACTGTGTTCACTAGGACACGTCCGGTATCAAACTGCTTCGCATACAGAATCCCGTAGAAAACACCTGTTTCGGCTACCCAGTTTCGGCGACACACCTCGAACCGTTCTTGCATCGGGTCTGGCTTGTCTTCCTGGCGCGGAATCTCCGAGAGCGGCGTAATCACTTTCGTTGCCCCTTGCAACGCCCGGGTTGGATTCCTAAGTCCTTTGGAAGAATGCAGTTCAAAGTGCAAGTGAGGGCCCGTTGCCTTCCCCGAGTCCCCGACATAGCCGATGAGCTGCCCCGCTTTCACTCGGTCCCCGTGGCGCAGAATCGGACAGAACATGAAATCGGGGTCGGATCGGTTATCGCCCGTTCCAGGAGAGTCGTTGTTCAGATGGGTTCCCAGGCACTTATAATCCCCTTCCCCGTAGATCCAAAAAGAGTTCACTTTCTTACCGAACGTTCCATCGAAGGGCGCGACGACCGGTGTCATCTTTCGAGCACGAATATCGACACCTGTGTGCCTAAATGAGCCCCGACTTTCGTTGTAATTATTCCTCCAATCACACCGGCCAACGACCGGGAAAATCATTTTTACTTCGGCCATTCCTGACGGGAGGGAAGCGTTGGTGAATGGTGCAACCGGAGGAGGGAACTTACCGTAGGACGCCCAAGTTTGTGCGGCAATCATCGCCGGTATTAAGCATCCCATCCCCATATTAGTACCCGGTTTGAACTTGGGAGTTCCAAGGTAAATTAACAGGGTGAGTCTTGAGGTCCTGATCTCCGAAGCCGATGTGGCCCGCCGAACAAAGGAGATGGCCGCAGATATTTCCGTCTCCATTCCCAGTAGCGACCAGCCGATCATCCTCTTAGGAATCCTTAAAGGCTCCGTTCACTTCCTTTCCGACCTTTCTCGAGCGCTCTGGGCGTTGGATCGAGAATGCCAACTCGAATTCATGCAAGTTAGTAGCTGGCACGGAGAAATGGCGAGCTCAGGAATCGTTCAAATCAAGAAGGACCTCGACAGTTCGATCGAAGATCGTGACGTGGTGATCGTCGAAGACATTCTCGACACCGGACGAACTCTCTCTCACCTTCGCGAGCTTCTCACAGTGCGAAGGCCAAGGTCTCTTCAAATTTGCACTTTGCTGAGCAAGCCGGAAGCGCGGATCGTGGAAGTGGATGCAGAATTCTTGGGCTTCGAAATTCCTGACAAATTTGTGGTAGGATATGGGTTAGATTACGACGAGCGGTATCGCAACTTGCCTTACATCGCTGTCTACCACCAAGATTAATCTCTTCGAGATTCGAACGGTGAATCCCCCTTATCCCACTCAACGGACTGATATACGTCTATGAACCCTACATTTCGACAACGCCAGGGCGCAGGTGCCGCTGGTGGAAACAATAACCAAAATCGTCGCCGTCGCGGACCTCGCGGCAACTCCACCGAGGGTCTGCCAAAAGGCGACATGCAGATCGATCCGGAACTGCTGCCGGAGACCGATTTTAGTCATTACGACGACATGCCCCCGGCTGAGCTCCTCAAGCTCGCTAAGAAGCATAAGATTTCCGCCGACCTCCTCAAGTACGAGGTCATCGAAGCCCTCCTCGTCAAGGTCAATGCTGACAAAGAAGCCGTCTACGCAAAGGGGATCCTCGAGATCATGAACGACGGATGGGGCTTCCTTCGTAAGGACACCTACCAACCCTCTCCCGAAGACACCTATGTAGGCCAGACGCTGATCAAGAAACTCAATCTGCGCGGTGGGGATATCGTGTTTGGACTCTGCAAGCCCCAGAAAGAAGGCGAGCGATACCGAGGCTTGTTCCGAGTTGAATCAGTCAACAACCAAGGAATCACCACATTTACCGCGAAGGCTCGTAAGAACTTCGACGAGCTGACGCCACTTTTCCCTGACGAAAGGCTCGTCATGGAAACCAGTCCAGACAATATTCCAACGCGAATCGTCGATCTAATTTCTCCGATCGGAAAGGGCCAGCGCGCGCTCATCGTTTCACCGCCGAAGGCTGGAAAGACGACGATGATGAAGTCGATTGCCAACGCAATCGCCGCCAATCACCCGGAAGTCTTTTTGATGGTTCTTTTGGTTGATGAGCGACCGGAAGAGGTGACAGATATGCGCCGATCGGTTCGCGGACAGGTCATCTCCTCGACCTTCGACGAGCCTGCCGAGAACCACATGCGGGTTGCTGAACTCTGCATGGAGCAAGCCAAGCGACTCGTGGAGAGCGGCCGTGACGTCGTCATCATGCTCGACTCGTTGACTCGCCTTTCGAGGGCGTCTAACCTCACCATAAACCCTTCCGGACGAACTCTCACGGGTGGTCTAGATCCTTCGGCCTTGTATCGACCTCGCCGGTTCTTCGGAGCTGCGCGCAACATTGAAGAGGGCGGGTCGCTCACGATCATCGCTTCGGTTCTGGTGGACACCGGTTCAAAGATGGACGAATCCATCTTTGAAGAACTGAAGGGAACCGGTAATAGCGAGATCATTCTCGATCGGGAACTCTCGGAGCGCCGCATCTGGCCAGCTATCGATGTTCGTCGATCCTCAACTCGACAAGAGCAACTGTTGTTCAACCCGAACATCTACCAAGGTGTGGTTCAGCTTCGCCGATTGATGGCGAAAGAGCAGAACTCGATGGAAGCCACCGAGCAGTTCATCAAGCTCATCAAGCGAACTCCGAACAATGCTGCGTTTATCGAAAGCGTCATTCAGCGCACCAGCGCGGCAGTCTAAGTTGGAAGTTGGAGGTTGGAAGTCGGAAGTTTTTCGACTTCTAGCCTCCAACTCTCTCTCGCTCAAGCATTTCTCGAATGACGGGAGGAATGGAAACAGCCTTCCGCTGCGAACCCATTAGAACGTGCCAAGTGTAACCTTCGGTGGACACGAGTCCCGTTGACTCGTTGAGCACGGAGTAGTCGAACCTCATTGCGGCCCGCTTAACCTCGCTCATCCAGACTCGAACTTCGATCCAGTCGTCGTATTTGACTTCTCCTTTGTAGCGAGCGTGCACCTCGACGACCGGCAAGAAGTAGCCCATTGTTTCGAGCTCCTTGTAGGCAAAACCTCGATCACGACACCACTCTCCGCGCGCCTGCTCGAACCAATACAAGTAGTTCGCGTAATACGCGTGCCCCATTTGATCGGTTTCGCCATAGCGAACTCGTATTCTTGCGGAGGATTGAGCACCATCTATCATCTTGTTCTCTAAGTTATTGCCAAAAATGTTTTTATAGGATCATGAAGGACGACTTCATCTTTGAAACGGAACGGCTCCGGGTTCGCGTTTGGAAGCATACCGATGCGGAGGCTGCTTTCAGCATTTTTAGTGATCCCGTCGTGATGCGAACCTTTCGAAATGATGGATGGGTTCTCAAATCTAAAGAGGCGTTGGAGCTTGTTCTGTGTGAGGTGGAGAACTCTCAATGCTTTCCAGAACACTACGCGATTACGTTGAAATCGAATAGCCGATTGATTGGTTCGCTCAGTTTTCGGGAACTGGAAGACGATCAAAATCGCGCAAGTGGCGAGTATGAGATCACTTGGATTCTTGCGCGAGCGTATTGGGGGAATGGATATGCCACCGAATCTGCGCGTGGATTCATTCAGTATCTGTTTGGTACGAAGCTGGGTCTTCGCCGGATCCTCGCCAGATGTTTGCCAAGTCATCTGAAGTCGAGGAATGTTGCTGAGAGGATAGGCATGAAGTTTCTTTGTACTTCAAGCCTGTATGGCTCCGGTCTTCTCACCGTTTACGAAATCAGCAACTCTATTTTGGAAGTCTTGCTCTGACTTTATCAAATTGTTAAATGCCCGACGAGAACTGTTTTCGCCTGACCGATCAGCGTGACGCGGTCTCCCCCGCTCCACTGGCATCGTACGAAGCCTCCGCGCCGAGAGGCTTGGTATCCGAGCATTTCGGCTTTGCCAATCTTTTTGCTCCAATAGGGTGCGAGTGCGCAATGAGAAGATCCGGTGACTGGGTCTTCGGCGATTCCGACATTTGGTCCGAAGAGACGAGAAACGAAATCAGTCCCATTTGAGCCTGGCGCTGTAACCATCAGAGCCCGTTTTCCGATACTGGCAATCGCCGCAAGATCTGGCTGAAACTCCCTGACTGCCTTTTCTGTGTCAAGTTGGACAAGCCAATCCAGCCCAGTGGACCCAACGAAAAGAGCATTGTCTAAACCTGGAACATCGTTTGGGAGACCTTCTGGAGCCACGAGAAAGGCAGGAAACTCCAGGTGGTACTCCTTCTCACTTCTCGTGACGCGGAGTTCTCCGCTCAAGGTCTGAAATCGAAATGTTGTAGCTCCCGAGGTCTCAAATAGCCGGTGAGCAGTTGCCAGTGTGGCGTGGCCACAGAGTTCAACTTCAACCGTTGGCGTGAACCAGCGCAGCCGGAATCCTGAGCCCTCGGGCCAGCAAAATGCGGTCTCCGCTTGGTTCATTTCCATCGCAATGTTCTGCATCAACACTTCGTCCAGCGGATCATCAAGAAGGCAAACCCCGGCCGGGTTTCCGGTGAACGGCAGGTGTGCAAAAGCATCAACAAGTGCGATTTCAATCAACTAGCCACTAGCTCTCTCAGGTGCTCGTCGCCAACTTCGGATAAGGTATCCGCCATTTCTAAGAACTTCGAGTAGATCTGCTCGAATCGCTCAGGAGTGAATTCGTATCCGAGTTCTTGGAGGCGATGCTTCAAGCCGTGTCGACCGGAACGAGCCGTTAAAATGATCTCGCTTTTCGCTGCTCCGACCAACGAAGGGTCGATAATCTCGTAGGTGGATCGATCCTTGAGGACTCCGTCTTGGTGGATACCCGAGCTGTGTGCATAGGCATTTGCTCCGACGACGGCCTTGTTACGTTGAACAAGCATTCCGGTGAGTTGAGAAACGAGCCTAGAAGTGACCAACAGTTGGGTGGTATCGATTCTCGTGGCGATGTCAAGAACGTCGCGGCGGACGTACAATGCCATCACAACTTCCTCCAGCGCGGTGTTTCCTGCTCGTTCGCCGATACCGTTGATGGTGACCTCAACCTGACGGGCCCCGCCCATAACGCCAGCAACGGTGTTCGCGGTCGCCATACCCAGGTCGTTATGACAGTGGCAGCTCAAAATCGCCTTGTCGGCGTTCGGAACGTTGTTAAGGATTCCTGCCATGAGATCGCGGTATTCGTCGGGGTAGGCGTAACCGGTTGTGTCTGGAACGTTGATCGTGGTAGCTCCGGCTTTGATGACTTCTTCGACAACCTTGTAAACGTAGTCCCGATCTGCGCGGCCGGAGTCTTCCATGAAGTACTCGATATCGTCAGTGAACTGTCGAGCGCATTTAACTGCGTTGACCCCGGTCTCCAACGCCTGCTCCTTGGTCATTCGGAGTTTATTATCGAGGTGGTTTTGCGAAACTCCGAGCCCGGTGTGGATTCTTCTCCTCTCCGCAGGGGCGAGGGCTTCAGCGGCTACTTCGATGTCTTTTTGACGTGCCCGCGTAAGTCCGCAGATTGTTACTCCTTTAAGCTCGCTTGCCAGAGTGTGTACACTTTCGAAGTCGCCAGGGGACGAGATGGGGAAGCCAGCTTCGATGATGTCTACTCCAAGTCGTACCAACTGATGCCCGATCTCAAGTTTCTGAGGAAGGGATAGCCGAACTCCGGGACTCTGCTCACCATCGCGCAGGGTCGTATCGAAGACAAAAAGCCTCTGGTTCATATCTATGTGGATTATAACAGGCGAGGGGTACAATTCCACTCAAGATGACCTCCGTTCTAGTGAACCTTTCCGCAAATGCAGATCAAGTTTCTGAGCCTTGGATTTGGCGGATCAGTCGAGACTTCAACGTAAAGGTGAGCATCGTCAAGGCCAACATCGACGCCGACTTCGGTTACATGCAGGTCGATCTGAGCGGAGAAGTCGAAGACATCCAGCGAACAATTGCTTGGCTGATGACCACTGGTCTTCATGTCGAAGCGCTCAGCCGCGCTGTCGGCGCCTGACAGTAGCGCTCAACATTGTCCGCCGCCAACGATGTTGAGCGAGGCTTCCGAAATGATTGAACTCCCTTACGAGAAACCTGAAGACTTCGAAGCCTTCTGGCATAACGCAACCCACGAGGCCCTTCACCATCCTCTGAAGGTCGTTGACTGGCAGTTCCAAACTACCGAAACCGAGACTCACCAGGTTGACACTTTTGCTTTCGAGGGAATTGATGGCGCCCTAAAATACGGATGGCTGGCGTACCCAGAGGGCGCAAGGAGCCTAAGATCATTTCTATGGCTGCCTCCCTACGGCCGAGAATCCAAGCTCCCGGATCAATATGGGACGCGACCAGGCATGGTCTCGCTCAGTTTTAATTTTCATGGCGAGGGCCCCTTCCATCAAGAGTCATACTCGCTTGAGCGCGGATACTTCTCTCAGGGTGCCGACGAGCCAGAAACTTGGGTGTTCCGGAGAATGTTCCAAGATGCGGTGATCGCTTCTCGGATTCTGCAAGCCCAAGTTCACGTCGACGCAGATCATATCGGCGTATCCGGAATGTCCCAAGGCGGCGGCATCAGCATCTGGCAAGGGGCATGGAATCCCATCATCAAGCGCGTCTGCGCAGACATGCCTTTCCTCAGCACCATCGGCAACACCCTTTTGAACAGTGTCTACCGATACCCGCTTAAAGAAGTTAAGGACTTCATGGATACGATTCCTGTTGGCGAAGCCCGTGTCCTCCATACTCTCAGCTACTTCGACACGGCATTCCAAGCCGAGCACTGCACAGTGCCCACTCAGGTCAGCCTGGGCCTGAAGGACCCCGCCTGCCGGCCGGATACCGTTCGTGCAGCGTACAACTCGCTGACGGGCCAGCGAAAGCTCATCGAGTACGACCATGGCCATGACTGGCATCCAGAGATGGTCGCCAATAACTTGGAATGGTTCACGGCGTAGCTTTGGGGGCTAGCTGGCAGGAAATGACATCATCCAATCGGATCGATTCACGATGGTCGGAAAGGATCAGAAACTCAACTCCCGATTCAATCGTGAAGTCTGATATGACGCCAATCAGCTCGTGCGAACCGTCGCCAACCTTAACTGTCAAGGCGACTCTGTTCTTGAGCACGGCATGGTGCTCAAGAACATCGTGGAACTCACAGTCGATTGGCGAATAGTCCATCAAAAATCCATCCGCCGGGATTGCCGCCGAGGGCCGTCTCATATCCAGAAGAGCCCCCAACGACGGGCAAACTCAAGCGGGTCGCCGCAAGATCAACGGTCAACTTCGTTCCCGCCTTTGGCCAAAGGGTGAACTCTCGATCGCTTGAGAAAATCATCAAGCCGATTTTTCGTCCAGCAGCAATCACTTGATCGTCGGGTTGGAGGTCAAAGGTGAGATCCACAAACTCGCCTGGTTTGAGCGGAGTTCCTCGCTCCATGCTCTGGTAGCTGCCTCCCTTACGCAAAGACTTAGCGTTCTGCGGGTCGGCCCAGCCACGGGTGATGATGTTCGTGAGCATCGGTCCGCCCTCAATCCACGGAAGCTGGACCAAGTAGACGGATAGATTCGCTGCTGGTTTGCTAGACGCGACTCGAATCGTGATCTTAGGCGTCCCGGAAATGTGAAGGGGAGCCTTCAGCTCCGAAGTAGCGAACAGCAAACGGTTTAGGGACGCTTCGGCCTTCGCCAGGGCTGGAGGTCCGAACGCGACATCATCGGTGAGTTCTCCCTTTGATCCAACCGCCGCAGGCACCATGTCGAGAGACTTTCCATCCGGGTAGAGCGAAACAGGTTTAGCCAACGGATTTGGATAATCCGGGTAGGGAGTCGGAGCACCACGTCGTGGAGTTTGCTCACGCATGATGTACGCCTTCGGTCCCTTTTCGATCCCGTTATCTAATCCATACAGGAACCGAGAAAACCACTTGTTCTGCATCTCGAACGGAGGATCGCCACCGTGTCCACCTTGGTGGAAGTACTGCACCAGGGGCACCCTACCCTTAACCGCTTCGCTGATCCGAACAGCGTGCTCAGGAACAACATTCCAGTCATTAAAGCCGTGCGCCATGAGGACAGCGCATTTGATGTTCTTCGCAAACTGCAACAGGTCTCGGTCTGCCCAAAACGAGTTGTAGTCCCCCGTCGTTCGGTCTTGATTCTTGGCGAACAGACCATCCCGGTAAAGTCTGATCCCCGCAGGTCGCAACGCGGGATCCCCGCTGCTCACGAAATCAAATAGTGAGTCAATATCTTCTCCCAGATAGCCTCCAGGACTTCGAACGAGACCGTTAGAGCGGTAGTAGTGATAGTAGGATGTGTTTGGAGAAACCGGAATGATGGCTTCAAGCCCCTTTACTCCGGTGGTTGCGGCGGCAATCGGAAGTGTGCCTTCGTACGAAGTGCCCATCATTCCAACTTTCCCCGTACACCATTTGGCGAACACTTGCTCAGTGCCGTCGATTGATTTGTAGCCCCTGGCCCGGCCACACAGCCAGTCGATTACGGCTTTCGGAGCGAATCTTTCAGGTACGGCTCCGATGGTGACGGCTCCGGTAGATCGTCCCGTGCCGGGTGCTTCCGAGTGAACGATGGCAAACCCACGAGGAATCCACTCCCGGACCATTGAGTTAGAGATCACGGTGCGGTTTGGGTCGTATTTGACGTTCGGGTGCTGGGTGCGGGGAGGGGGTGCAGTTCCAACTTCTTGCTTCACGTCCCAGAGGTCGGAGACTCCATCTGAAGTTCCGGCAAAGTAGGGCGAAGAGTGGTAGATTACTGGAACCTTCAACCCTTGAGTTTCAGTCTGCTTTTGTCGAGTGACGTTGACGAAAACTCGATCCTTCTTGCCGTCTTGATCGGAATCGAACTCAGTTTCGACCCAAAGATATTCTCGGATCCAATCCTTTGGTTCAGCGAAGGCGGGAACGATCTCCGCCATCCCATCAGCGAACCTGGGAATCGCTTGCATATTTGGCTGTTGTCTACCTGGTGTGGCAACCAACAACGAGGAAAGAGCGATTCCGGCGATCAACATGGTTAAGACAGTATGCCCCACGGTTGATCGCTTCGATAAACGAACAGCGAAAAACGAGAGACCCTCTAGCCGTCGTACTCGAGTTCATGAAGAATCCTAGGGTTCTGTCGCCATCCTTCTTGGACTTTAACATGAAGTTCGAGGAAGACCTTGTTGCCAAGCATCTCCTCTAGCTCAACCCGAGCTTGGGTTCCGATTTCTTTGATGAATGCTCCGGCTTTACCGAGCATGATTGGGCGTTGGGAAGTCTTGTCGACGATGATCGTCGCCGAAATCCTGGTGAGATTGCCTTCGTCCTCCCAAGACTCCACCACAACGGCCGTGGCATGAGGAACTTCCTGACGAGTTTTGATGAGGATCTTTTCACGAACGTATTCCGCGGCAAGGAAGCGAGCAGATTGATCCGTGAACTCATCTTCTGGATAGAAAGGAGCTCGTTCCGGCAAGTGAGAAAGCAGAATATCGATGAGCTTGTCGACGTTCTCGTTTTTCGTCGCAATGGTCATCATGTACTCCTCGGTGCCAAACAGCTCGGTGTACTCCTCAACATGTCGCACCACATGCTCCGCTTTGAGGTGATCCATTTTGTTCAGACAGAGAACGACAGGAACTTCTTTGTGCTGTTTGACGAGACGGGCGATGGATTGCTCGATCTCATCCGGTCTCGAAGCCGAATCGACGACGACCAAGATTGCATCGATTCCGTCCAACGCACCTCGCGCTTGCTCCACCATCGCTCGCTGAAGGCGGTTGATTGGCTCGTGGATTCCCGGAGTATCGATGAAGGCGATCTGATACTCAGGCTTCGAAACAATCCCCATGACGCGTCGCCGCGTAGTCTGGGGCTTGCTGCTGACAATGCTCACCTTATGCCCTGTGATCAGGTTGATCAGAGTGCTTTTGCCGACATTAGGTTTACCGACGACGGCGACGTGTCCGAATTTGTGCGCCATGGCTTAGTCCCTCTTCCTGAAGAGAATATCTATCTCAACGCCGTGGCCATCTTCCTTAAGTTTCTCTTCACCAGTTGGATCGAAGTCCACTTGCTCGGCAAGCGTGAGCTTCCGCTCGCGTCGGTTTCGCCCTTGGCGTCGACGCCCTGTTGAAGTCTGTATCGTGCCAGGGGCGAGCGATGCGTCCTCTTGGTAATCGTCGTCGTGGTTTTGCAGGTACCAGTCGTCAATACCAACGTCCTCGCTAGAGTCCGTTCCGTTAGACCACTCGTCGAGTCGCATGATGGGAACATCAAACGTGCTGACGTCGATGCGAACATTTGACTCGCGCTCCGGAAGCTCTGCCATATGGAGCAGTTGCCTTGGGTCAGCTTCAAGAATTCGTCGCACTTCATCGGTTGGGCCGATGAGGAAGTTCAATGTCGTTCCATCGGCTGCAGTGAACCGCAACGAGTTGGAATCAACGACCGCCCAATCTCCGGTCTGAAGGTTGTAGGCACTCCACTTTCCGGGGAGAGTGATGGTTCGCTGACCATCGCCACAGCAGTGAACTGTAAGGAATGGAGCGCGGACGTGAACCACGTCATCGGAGAAGCTGTAGACGTGGGCTCCCGCCTTTTGGGCGAGTGCGCGAATGAGGGCCGGATTACAAACCGGCTCGCCGAGGAAGACGCTGGTCCACTTAGCTCCAGTCTCGTCGCCGACGTTGTCTTTAACCACGAGGCTCGGAAGCCCCGTTTGGATGTATTCACCCAAGACCGAACCTTCTTCAGGAATTGCGAAGTAGGTCGGTTCGACGATGGTATCCGTCGAGATAGAGGCGTTTGGGAAAGCCTGGGCAATCGGATTTCGGCGGTCCAGAACCTGAGTTCCAGCCTTGCTGAAGATCGGCTGAGGCTTGATCGCAATTCCGGTCACTTCACGAGCTCGCTCTAGCGTTTCGCGGCCAGAGTCAAAGACGCCAGCGGTGTAGAACCAAGCGAGGAGCTTGCCGTCCCGGTGGAGTCGCTGCTTAATCGCTGAGCGCAGATCGGACCGGATATCCCATGCGTTCAGGAACAGATAGACCTTGCTCTCTGGGAATTTTTCGCGGTGAGTGAGATCGCTCAGGAGGTAGAAGCCGACGCTGACGCCTGCCCGAAGAACCGACTCACGGACAGAGCGGACGAGGTTGGTGAATGGCTTGGTTCCCATGAGGTAACCCATGGTTCGCTCGTCGATGAACACGGCGACATCCGGCTCAGAAGGGTTTGCTGCCATGGCACGGACGAGGGTTTGGCGGAGGGTCTTGGCCCGGGTCCAAACCGAGTTAGTCGTCAGCCAACCGTTGCCCCATTGGTCGCTCCAATTGATGCCCGTTCCATGAGCCAACGCGGCACCCAGGCCGCGCAAGTGAACACTTTCCAGAGCCTGAGGAGTGCGCATGACCGGATTGTGAGTATCCGGCTCAGGGCGGTTGGCAAGGGATGTCTTAAAGTCCTCAAGGGTGACGGCCAATTTGCCATTCAGAACCACCGAGTCAATCGGCAGCGTGAAACTGGCGACTCCGCCTGGGGTGCGATCCTTGTAGGACGGCGCCGCTGAGACAAAGTCAATCTCTGGGGTTCGCAATACCTTTCCGAGGGCAAGTTGCCCACTTGTTGGATAGGTGTTCTCCAATGAGAGCCCGTAACGGACTCCCACCAGGAACCTTCCTCCGGAAGCTTCTTTGACAGCGTAGGAAAGATCAGCAAGACGGTGAACAGTGATGTCGCTCAGGAAAAGGTTGTAGTCAACAATTGCCCGCTCTCGTCTGTCGGATCGGATAAGCCGCTGATCTTTGAGTCCGTCGGTGTTGAAGTCGGGAATGCGGATGGAGTCGAACGATGCAGTTCCATCGAACCAGGAAGCACGAAGAAGAACTTCGTCGCCCTGGTACCGCTCACGAACCCATTCGCGGAATTTACGCTTGCTCGCAAGAGAAATGTCGAATCCCTGAGCTTCGGCGATCAGCCAGTTGTCCCGGTCAAGTTCTATTCCGAGGAAGTTATCAGCGATTCCTTCGTTCTGAATTGATGCAACCATGTTCCGAAGCAGCGTTTCGACGTGCTTCCAGTACTTGTCATCACTGAGACTCGGCTCCGAGAGGTCGTTGCGCCGATCGCGATAGACTGCCTCAGGGAAGTCAATTTCCCACCCTTTGGCTGCACAAAGATTCAGGTGAACCATCACCTGAGCGTTGCGGGTGATACCAGCGATCTTTTTGGTCAGTTGAACGATCTGAGTTGAGATTGCAGAGAAATGGTGCTCGTCGCAGGTTGCATCGAACCCAAGCGCAAACACCTCAAGCCCCGCTTCGGCGGCTTGCTTGACTTCATCGAGGATTGTCTCGATTCTTGATGCGTCCTGCGGCTGGGCGTAGAACCAGAGGTTCGGATAAACCTTGTGGTCTCGAACGAGGGTCGGCAGCCCTTCACGAACAACAACCTGCGGTGCATCGGCAGGGATGTCGATCAAGGCTCGCGGAGGAAGAATTGTCTTCTCTGGCTTCGCCTTTAGATCTGGCTTCGGCGATGGTTCACGCTCGCTGATCTTCGTCCGAATTTGCTTCGGTTCCGGCTTTGGAGCGTCCTCCGAGATCGTTCGCATCTTCACGACCAAGTCGTCAAACTCAATCACTTCTGTGGGTTCAAATTCAACTAGCGGTCGCGATTCTTCCCGGTCGTCTCTGTCACGCTCTTGGCGCGGAGCTCTCGTCTCCTCAGCTTCTCGTGCCACCCGTGGCGCACGCTCAGTTTCTTGGCGCTCGCGCTCAGGGCGCTGACGTCGTCCGCGTTCGGGTCTAGCTTCTCGCTCCGGTCGAGCTTCACGCTCGATAGGGGCGCCTTCTCTCGCTCGAAAAACGGGGATCGGTAGTTCTTCGTCCCAGTTATCTGGCTCTGCTGGCTTCTTTGGCGCGGGCTTTCGCTCAGGTTTAGCGACTGGAGTAGGTTCGTCTTCGACGACCGCAACAGCCGGAACCGCTCGGCGGGGCCGGAAGGCCAGGGAAACATCTTCGCTAATCAGCGATTGAAGTTCTTCGGCGATATCGCTGGTAGCTTCCGCGTGCTCTTCAACAAGCGCGGCCAAAGACACTTCGGTCTTCGGCTTACCGAGCTTCTTTCGCACGGGTGCAACTTCGACCTTTTGGCGAATTTCGGGAAGTGCAGTAGCCGCAAGCGGAGTCTCTTCAACTTTTGGCTTTGCGACTCGCTTAGCAGCGGGCTTTTTAACGGTCTTGGGTGCGCTTGGTGCGATTTCGCTTGCGGCTACCGGGGTTATTTCAGAAATCTGTTCGACAGGAGTGGTTTTCTTCCGTGGCATGGTGTTGCTCTATTAGGTTGCAGACCCAATCCAATAGGTCTGTTGGGGTTGTAAAGACGTAGTCTGGGGTTTCGGCGAGGAGGTCTTCCTTTTTGCCAGCACCGTACAGGACAGCACCCGAACGGAGACCAGCTCCCCGGGCGCAACGAAGATCAAAAACTGAATCGCCAATCATGATGGCGTTTTCTGCGCTGACTCCGAGCCGCTCAATGGCGAGCAGGGCGGGGTCTGGGCTAGGTTTTGGGTTGACGACATCGGATGCACTGACGGCCGTATCCGCCGCGCTCCATCCGCTAAAGTGTTGAGCGAGGATTTCCACCTCGACCGCGTTGCGACTGGTGACCAAAGCGGTTTTGACGCCGTTTTCCTTGGCCTTGATCAGTGCACGGGTTGCATCATCGAACTCCGTTTCGAGATCTTGGTGTATGCCGTACTGCTGAATCGTGTAGTCACAAAGCTCTTTGAGCTGAGCTTCATCTGGGTTTAACCCAAAGAGCTTCATCTGCGCAACAAGAGGGGTGCCGATGAGGGCGATGATCTCTGCGTCGGAAGGACGAGAGCCAGTGAACTTTTCGTAGGTATCGCCGAGGCCGGCCACGATCATGGCTACCGAATCGACAAGGGTGCCATCAACATCGAACAAAATTGCCCGGATTGGTGGAGTCTCGGAGATTCCTGGCACCTAGACAGTATGGCTGATTTGAACCTAGTAATGCACCCTAAAGAACCGCAACTTTGCGCCGAACATCCCATTGTATGGACGCAGGAATGCTGTTAGCGGGCGTCTCCACGGTGGTCAAGCCACCCGGAGCTCCACCCGGAAGAGAAATCGAGACACCCCCGGTTGAAGGTCAAAACGAATTCAAAGATGTTTTGAAGCAAGCCGAAGGGAAGTCTTCGGGAGAAGTGGCGGAAGCTGAGCCGAATGCTCAACCGCAAAAACTGGACTCCACCGAAGGCACGAAAGAGACCAAATCTGAGCCAAGTCTTGTTTGGGCAGAGCTATTGGGCCTCGCTACGGTTTCATCGCAACTGCTTGTGCCTGCCGATGCGATGGCGGTGGTCGAAGATCGTTCGGGTGTGCCCGTTGCTGACAAAGCCGTTGTCGGCTCGCTTATCTTGGAAGGCAGTCAGCCAATGGCGGATACGTCTTTGGTAAGTTGTGAGGCCGCACCCGTACTTAACATCGTCGCGATTTCGGCGAGTAAGGTGCAAGAGGCGCCAGAAAGACAGGCGTCTATTGCTGATTCGGGGGCAATTCTTCAACCGGATCTGGTTCCAGTGCCGCAGGCGCTCGCAGAAGCAAACCTATCTCAGTCGAATACTGAGCAAGCGGTGGTCGGAGAATCCAAATCCGGTCAACCAGCCACCGTTGAGGAACATGAGATCCTTCCCAGTTTGGGAGGTCTGCATCCCAAAGCTGCCGCTGTCGGGCCCGCAGAATCGGAAGTAGGCGGTGCGATTGAGTCGATTGTGACCGAGGTCAGCAATCCTTCGGAGAGCGGATCCAGCATGGACGACCAAGGTGAATCTTCCGCTGATTCCATGGGGCAAGGCCCAGCTGGTCAACCCCAGGTCAAGACGGTATCGACGGAAATCACCGAAAAGGTTGAGCAATCGATGTCCATGACTCCAACCGAGCGGCGTGCGGTTGTTCATCAGTTGACGCAGAAGATCGAAGCGTTAGCGGTCAATAGTGTGCGAAATGAGGTCACTGTTCGAATGGAACCGGCCGAGTTGGGAACGGTTGTGGTACAGGTCACGAAGGGGATCTCTGGGCTGACGGCTTCACTTTGCGCTTCAGATCAGCATCTGCAAACGACTCTTCATGAGGCAAAGAATGAGTTAGCAGCTGTTCTAACAGCAAAGACGAATTCGACAGTCCGCGTTGAAGTTCTCTCTGCGGACTCGATGCCCATGGGAACTTCCGCGGATTCTAACCGACAGCCCTCCCCTCAAAAACAACCGAGACAAGAAGCGGTGACGAAGTTCTTCCAATCAAAGAACTTGGAATCGCATGCCTTGCCGTCCCAGCGAGTCCGAGTTCCGAAAGGTCTCATCGATTTGGAAAGTTAAAATGGATACAACACTCATCACAAACAATCAGGTTCTCAGTTCAGCCCAAAAGAAGAGCTCAACGAAGAGTCAATCCGAGCTGAACACGCAGGACTTTTTGAAACTGCTGTCAGTCCAGTTGGCTAATCAAAACCCATTAGAGCCGATGAAGGACTCTGAATACTACTCGCAGATTGCCCAGTTAGGTACGACGCAAGGTATTGACAGACTCAATAAACAGTCGGATGTTGAGCAAGCGCAAACCTTGATGGGTAAGACAGTTACTGCAGTCCGTCCAGGATCGGCAGTTGATGCAACTATCACACCAACTGTGACCGGAACAGTAACGCGAATGGTGAGCCGCGATGGCAGCTATAAGATTGCGATTCAGGAAGCAGATGGCAAAATTGTTGAAGTCGGCCTAGGCGCAATCCAATCGGTCGAACCGACTCAGAATCTTGCAGATTACGCCAACCTCGTAGGAAAGTCGGTCACTGCTCTCAGCAGCAGTGGGGAAAGCCTGAGTGGTGAAGCCACGGGGCTGACGCGCCTAGGCGGTAAGATTCAGGTTCAGGTGAAGAAGTCAGATGGTACGACGGTCAGTGTCAGTCCCAGCGATCTCATCAAAGTAGGTTAACATGTCCACAGATCGGATTCAAAACTCACGCATTTCGGAGCTGATCGCCAATCAGCCGCCGGCTCCAACTGCCCCGGTCGAGCAGGGCCGGATTGGGGAATTTGCCGAGCTTCTGCAGGACCGGCTCAAGCTCAGCGGGCACGCCCAGACTCGGCTGCAAAGCCGGAACATCGAGCTAGACCAGAATGCGTGGGATCGAGTGATGTCTGGAGTGGAAAAGGCCGCCGCAAAAGGGGCAAAAGAATCGCTCGTTATGGTGGATGATGTTGCCCTAGTGGTAAGCATCAAGAATAAGACAGTCATCACCGCCGTCGATAAGAGCACGTTGAAAGATAACGTGTTTACTAATATTGATAGTGCCATCGTCGTTTAGGTCTAAAGGAATTTCCAAACAGACCAAAGATTGTTATCAAGTGATATTGGCCGGACTCTGGTTCTAAAAACCCCAAAGAGGCCAATGCTAAGCCAGAAGTGCGAAGCAAATCATAATAGGGAAATTAGAACGGATGCTACAAGCCATGCTCTCGGGTGTTGCCTCAATCAAGGCGCACCAATCTCGAATGAACGTTATCGGCAACAACCTTGCCAATACCTCGACCACTGCGTACAAAGGCCAGCGAGTCAATTTCGCCGACATGATGTCGCAGACAACCCAAGGCGCAAGTGGACCCACGGGAACTCGCGGCGGCGTTAACCCAACTCAGTACGGCCTCGGCGTCTACGTCGGTGGAACCGACGTGAACTTCGAGCAAGGCGGGCTCAGCCAGACAAATCGCCCCACAGACCTGGCGATTCAGGGTAACGGATTCTTTATGACCTCGAACTCGTCGAGAATGGCGTACACCCGGGACGGAAGCTTTGATCTTGACAGTACGGGCGTTCTGACTCACCAGGCGACCGGCGAGCGGGTTCTCGGATGGACTGCTGACACAACTGGCGCAATCGACTCAACAGTTCCATTGACCTCCTCGAGCACAATCGCGATCCCGGTTGGCAGCATGAGCACCGTCAAAGTGACTGACTCGACATCATTCTCAGGCAACCTCGATTCCACGGCCGCTCCTACCGATTCGGTAACGACAAAACTTCGTGTGTACGACTCGCTTGGCGGATCGCATGATGTTAGCTTGCGAATCCTCAACCGTCAGTCACCTGCCGTCGGTCCTGCTCCGGCTGGCGCACTCTCAAGTTGGGATTGGGAGATGTACGAAGGTGATCCCGCAACAGGAAACCTTTTAGGCGGAAGTGCAACTGCTGGTAATGAGCGCCTTTACTTCAACTCTAACGGTGGGCGAGTCACCTCACTGGCAACAGGGACCGAAAACTCAATTACAGTTGGTCCTAGTACACCGGGTCTGTACCCACCCTTCACCATGTCGGTGAAATTCCCCAACATCTCGCAGTTAGTTGCTAAGAGCCAGGTGAATGGCATCGATCAGAACGGTTTTCCCTCGGGAACTCTTGAGAACTATTCCATCTCCAAAGACGGCGTCATCACCGGCATCTTCTCGAATGGTTTGACCCGTTCGCTTGGGCAACTCGGAATGGCCAAATTCTCAAACCCAGAAGGTATGAATCGAGATGGAGGGAACCTCTTCCTGCAGTCAAACAACTCGGGCAATCCTCTGGTCGGCACCGCGAATGACTCTGGAATGGGCACCGTCAACGCGGGCTATCTCGAACAAGCAAACGTGGATATGAGCGGCGAAATGACCGACCTCATCATCACCCAGCGAGGGTTCCAGGCCAACACCAAGATCGTCACGACGGTCGATGAGATGTTGCAAGAGCTCATCAACATCAAGAGATAACTTAGTTAACAGTTATAGGTCGGCAGTTAGCAGTTTGCCCTCGGGGCTGCTAACTGCTATCTGCTATCTGGCAGCTGCTCTCACAGCCCTTCAAAAAAGTCGTTCCCTTTATCATCGACCACGATGAAGGCAGGGAAGTTAACAACTTGGATCTTCCTGATCGCTTCCATGCCCAGGTCCTCGAAATCCAAGACCTCCACGCTTGTAATATTGTTTTGAGCGAGGATAGCGGCAGGTCCGCCGATTGAGCCGAGATAGAAGCCGCCATGCGTCTTGCAGGCTTCGGTCACCACTTTTGACCGATTGCCCTTCGCCAGCATTACCATCGAGCCCCCGTGGCGCTGGAAGAGATCGACGAATGCGTCCATCCTCCCGGCAGTGGTTGGACCAAATGAGCCGGTCGGCATACCCGGCGGGGTTTTGGCGGGACCGGCGTAGTACACCGGAAACTCTTTGAAGTAACTCGGCATCTCCTCGCCGCGTTCCAACATTTCGCGAATCCGAGCGTGGGCAGAATCTCGGGCCACGATAATCGGTCCCGTAAGGCTGACGCGAGTCTTGACCGGAAACTTCGAAAGAATCTCCCTAATTCGAGTCATCCCAAGCGTGAGATCAATCTGAACCGGCGGAGCAAGTTTCGGCTGCTCTGCTGGAAGGTATTGGACGGGGTTGTGCTCAAGTTGCTCGATAAAAACTCCATCCCGGGTGATCTTGCCCTTGATGTTTCGATCGGCAGAACAACTGACGCCGATGCCGATGGGCATCGATGCTGCGTGGCGAGGCATCCGAAGAACCCGAACATCATGCGCAAACATTTTGCCCCCGAACTGGGCTCCGATCCCGCTCTCTTGAGCGATCTTCAGAATCCTCGCTTCCCATTCAGCATCACGGAACGCCCGCCCACCCTCTGAGCCAGTCGTAGGGAGATGATCGTAGTAGCCGGCGGAGAGAAGTTTGAGCGACTTCATGACCGTCTCAGCAGAGGTCCCGCCGAGAACGACTGCAAGGTGATAAGGTGGGCAAGCCGATGTCCCAATATCCTTCAACTTGCTCTTCACGAACTCAGTCAGATCTCGCTCATTCAGAACCGCCGGGGTGGCCTGATAGAGGTACATCTTATTAGCGCTTCCGCCGCCTTTCGCCACGAAGAGAAACTTGAACTCCTCGCCCGTCGACGACATGATATCAACCTGAGCCGGGAGGTTATTGCGAGTGTTTTTCTCCTTGAAAACTTCTAGCGGGGCGATTTGGCTGTACCGCAGGTTCTTCTCAGCGTAGGTCTCATAAATCCCTTCCGAAACGGCTTCATCTTCATCAAAATCGGTAAGCACGAACTGTCCCTTTTTTCCGAACGCAATTGCCGTTCCCGTGTCCTGGCACGATGGAAGAAGCCCCGCGGCCGAGACTACGGCATTTTGCAGGTGAGTGTAGATCACAAAACGGTCGTTGTCGCTTGCCTCCGGGTCATCAAGCTCCGCTCTAAGCTGCTCCAAGTGCCTCTTTCGGAAGTAAAAGTTGATCTCCGAAAAAGCCTCTTTAGCGAGTTCACGCACGGCGTCACGGGAGACTTTCAGATACTCTTTGCCCTCGATAGAAACCGTCGAGACTCCGCTCGAGGAGAGTTTACGGTACTCGGTCGTATCTTCGCCGAGCTGAATTGTTGGTTCGTACTCGAAGCTCATGTCTTACACCAATCGATACTTCTGGATCAGTTCCAGGGCGACATCTCGGTCGTGCCAGTTGCGTACTTCGACGAACTTGTCTTCCAGATCCTTGTAGACCCGGAAGAAGTGACTGATTTCCTTTAGAGTGTGGTCGTTCAGTTCGGTTATCGAGCGGCGATAGCCGTAACGGGGGTCTTTGTTTGCCACGCACAAAATCTTCTCATCAGGACCCTTGTCGTCGGTCATTTCAAGAACCCCGATAGGAGTCACGTCGATGATGCAGCCTGGGAAAGTTGGATGAGAGACGAGCACGAGCACGTCGATGGGGTCGCCATCGATGTAGTGCGTCTGAGGGATGTAGCCGTAGTCGAATGGGTAGAAAAGGGGTGAGTAGAGCACCCTGTCCAGCTTGATCAGCCCAGTTTTGGCGTCGACTTCATACTTGTTTGTGCTCCCTCGAGGAATCTCGATAACCACATTAAAGCTCTCCGGAGCATTCTCCCCAATCGTTGCGTGCAGTAGCGACATCAGTGGGTAGAAGTTTACTTGGAACGATGTTACGGAGTCTTCGCTAGGTTGGAGACAAACGCAGACTCACTTGAATACCGATTCATGGACGCCTCTCTGGCGTGGAGCGGCAAAGCGATCGAGGTTATGGGTACAGACTCAAGAAGACTTGCTCTGATTTTCGAGAGCAAGGCACCAGCGCAGTTTGTGACAAAGACTCGTCGCTTTCTGGACGTGGATACAGTCACAACTCTCGGGCTTTCGGCTTGCCGAGTCCATTCGTCGCTGTCGGGACCTTTAGACACAGTTGTTCCATCAGCAGATACCCGGAAATAACCACTTGCAATTTCGCTTGGGAAATGGAGGTCTAAGCTACCTATCTGTGCTGGCTCATCATCTACTTGCACCACTATTGCTGTTCGTGCCATGAATTCGAATGCACCCGTCGCCCGCAGAGCAGCTTTCTGTTCTTCAGTTGTTGGTTCCCTCACTTCAATCACTCGCAAAGTTTGATCTCCGAGTGTAACTTTTGCATCAACTTTTGGGGACCAGCCGGGCGGAGAATCAGCTTTGACTTGCAGAGAGAAGCCTGCGGATGCTGACTGTATTCCAGGGGGGACCACTATCCTACTCAGCACTGAGTACCAGTCGGGGCTCACCTGCAAGAATGACGGTCGAATATCGGTCCCGCCAGCATCATTCGTGAACCAGTATTTGAGACCTGTTGTAGGATCTTGTCTAAGAGGAGGAAACGAGACTAAGGCCCAACGATTAACTTGACCAACCGTAAAATCCAGTCGAACTGCTCTCTCGATAAGCTCGCGTAAGAGTCCGTCGCTGCCGGCCGCATTTCGACGACCGGAGGTATCCCAGAAGTCTACGGTGTCGCCTCCGATTGCAGCCACGCCGTGAACTTTCGGGAATACAGGGTTACCCTTGGACAAAAGCGCTCGTGAAAGTCCTAAACCCTTGGTGGGAGCTCCAGAAAGCTGCCACTGTTGCGGTATGGATCCGGTATCAAGTCCAGCTCGTGTTAACGACCAAACGCTAATGCAAATCATAAAACCACTGTCACCCCAACAGCTAACCGCACATATTGACGTTCTGTTTTTCACACAAACGCCGGGTTCGAGATCTCACACTCTTCTTTTTGTGCGTACTCACCCCGCCGGTAACTACGGTAGCCATCCGAGGATATTATAAGTCGAATTTCAATACGAGGCGTAAATCAATCCTGGTGGAATTACCAAGCAGCCATGTTTGACCCATCCAAGGCGGTGCCCGTTGCGCAAGGTGTCACTCGTCCATCCAACGAATAGCCAAATGTTCCTCCACAAACCGGATCTCTCAGCTTCGTCGAGTCGTTCGGATCGAGCCCGATTGTTGTGGGGTCAATATAGGGACCATTCCAAGATCCTGAGGGCGGAGAAACCAAATTTCCCTCGGAGTTGCGAAGCTGGCCTGGTTCGTCCGAATCGTCGAGCTGACCAAGATCTTTTGGTAACAGACCTGTGTCGGCGCGCACTCGCTCGACAGCAACTCGAATGGCGCGTAGCTTGGCCCTGAGATGAGTTTCGTGTGATCGCCGAGTCGAACTCGTGATTTTCGGAATCGCAATCGCCGCAAGAACAGCGATGATGATGATCACGATCAGCAATTCAACGAGAGTAAATGCGTAGCGCACGGATTAATTGTAGGAAAGGTTCGTCATTCTCTCCAATCGAACCAAACACCCATCGTTTCCGCTCGTTTCTCAGTTGTTAGCTGATATGCATTCACACAAGCTTCAGGAGAAAACCTGTGAGTATTCAACCCGTCCAACGTAAACCGGTCGCTCCCCAGGAGTCGGAAGAATGTTCGGTGGATGCGATCTTCAAACCAATCCTTCGTCTCATGCATGACGTGCCCGGCATGAATCCTGACACCTCGACGAATTACGTCAGGAGTTAGTCTCTGCTCTGATGGTGTTCCAGTATCGCCCAGCAGAACTAGGGTTCCGAAATCTCGCACCAGAGGTAATGCCTTCGCGAACACGGCCGCAGCTCCCGTCGTATCGATCACAATCCGGGGAAGGGAACCAAAGTGGGCTCTAACGGCGTCACCAAAATCGTCCACGGAACCGGCGAATACGGTGGCCGCGCCACCTGTCGTTGCCATCTCGAGTCGCATCGCGATAGGGTCGCAGACGATCACATTGCAGCCAGCTGCAACGCACCAGCGCAACGCCATCTGACCGATGGGCCCGGCTCCGATAATCGCTACATCATCTTCCAGCCGAATATCCCCGGTAGGGAGAATCATCGAGCCAATCATCGCCAAAGCGGCCCACATCGCCTGCTCGCATGAAACAGAGTCCGGGATCAACGAGACCCGCGCCGCCGCCACCACGTGTTCTGAAGCGTGCGAGCAACGCACAAACACTCGGTCGCCTGGTTTGACCGAAGAAACCGATGCACCAACCTCAGCAACCTCGCCGACCGTGCAGTAGCCCGTTGAAAATGGGTACTTCACCCAGTCGTCCCAGTGAGTTCCTGGTTCAAACAGGCGCATGAAGCAGATGCCCTCGGTTCCAGTGGAGATCAAGGAACAAGTCGTCCGAACTCGAATCTGACCATCTCCAACAACGGTAGGTTCAAAATCGATGAGTTCAACGTGACCTTTGCCCTGGAAGACGATCTTTTTCGCCATTGCTCCAGTCTATCCATAAATGGGAGTTGCCGCAATCTATAATGAGACGTTCATGGACGTTCGCCGTATCATCGCCGAAAGCTACCTAGCCGCTGGTTTCACCGAAGACTTCAACGACAAGTTGGCTCACATCTCCGAACTGAAGCAGTTCAACGTCGGCGACTACATGATGCATGACGACGACGACTCTCGCGACTTGATGATCTTGGCGCAAGGGAAGGCTGAAGTCCGAACGCAGGCTGAGGATGTGATCGGCTTCCTCAAGTCTCCAATGCCGTTCGGGGAAGTAGCATTCTTAGATGGTAAGCGGCGATCGGGATCCGTTGTCGCGGTGGAACCATGCACGGTTGTACAAATTCCCGAACAGGCACTTAGGGAACTGCTTCGAACGGAACCGTTAATGGCAGTGCGAGCTCTGCTGAATCTGAGCCAAATACTCTGCGACAGACTGCGGAAGGCAAATCAGCAAATTGCCGCGCTCAATGCAATCGAAGAAGCCACTCTTTAGGCGGCTTTCCGAGCCTGCTTTTGCTCGTACATCCGAACGTCGGCTTCGTGGAAGGCTGCTTCTGCGCTGATCGTGGGTCGGAGCTGGACGATGCCATAGCTGGCGCCGATCCTAATCATCGAAGTTTTGAACTGAAGTGGCTTCTTCTCCAAGATGCTGTTGACGCGTTCAAGCTTGGCTTCAAGCTGAATCCTGTTACCCTTAAACACCACGGCAAACTCGTCTCCACCAAGACGAGCCACTTGGGTTCCGTTACCGCCAAGCACCCCAAAGGTCTCGGTGAGTCGTTGCGCAAACAGTGTTAGGGCAGCATCGCCCGCTAGGTGCCCGTGAGAATCATTGATCTGCTTGAAGTTGTTCAGATCCAGAATGGCCAGATGATATTCCTCGCCAACAGCCGTCTTATTGATCGCCGTCGCGAGCATGAAGTCAAAAGCCGATCGGTTGCTGAGCTTGGTCAAGTGGTCCGTCCGGACACTTCGCTCAGCGACGCGAAGCTTTGATCTTAGGTCCTCGATCTGAGATGTACAAACTTTCCGGATAGCTTTCGAGGATTCCTTGTGCTCGCTGATCGCTTGCGAAAGAATCTTCACCTCTTCCTTCAACCCTTTGACTACTTCGTCAAAACTTTGGGCTTCCGCCAGCTTTGTGATTCTTGCCGAAGACTGTTCGGTGACGTCTTCCAGCGCATCTCCCGAGTTCACCGCACCATCGAGGGAGCATAGAACTTCGCGCAGACTGTCGTACGTTGCCTCGATCGACTTTTCTATCGCCTTTCTCTGCGAACGTGCGAAGTGCTCAACAACTTGATTGAGGACGTCCGCAACTTGCTCGAAGGTCTGATCAGTCGCTTCTGGCGCAGTCGCATCCTTGCACAGTGAATCAATCTTAGTGCAAAAGTCCTGCGAAATGGGATCGTTGGGAAGAATCACAAGGTTTCTATATCCGTTGGTCGCGGACACACCTAGCTTCACCGCGCTTGGGCTGCTCGGTGCAACATCATCAAAAACGCCCTTCTTCTTCCACAACATAGACAGTGATGTTCTGCCTGGTTCTAGGTTCAAAGCACCTGATAGATATGCGAGGGAAGAACAAAAATGTTTGAGATTGGTGAGGGTTTTGCGCTGGACACTAGCGCGGGGCGATATTCTGCAATATAATGGCAGAGCTAGGCGAATTGCGCCCGATATTGTCGGGCACGTTTGTGTAGCCGTAAGGATGCAATAGAGGTGTCTTGTTAGTGTCTTCAATGAATACCATCCGTAATTCAGCACTGAGTGGTGCGTTGTTGCTTGGGTTAGCTTCCGTAGTCGGAGCGCAGGTGGCGTCAAGCCCCTCCGCAACCGATTTCAAGGGCCGACTCAATCGAGCCGCATTTACTCAAAATAAGGGTCAATGGAATTCTGAAGCTCTCTTCTCTGGCTCAGCCAATGGAATGGATCTTTGGATATCGAAGAAAGGATTCGTCTTCCAATACAATCGAACCAAGAGTGACAAAACCAACGAGTATGCGGGTCATACAGTGGGCATGTTGTTCGAGGGAGCCGAGAAGTTCTCGGCAGTCGGTGTGAAGACGACTGGGGTTCGGCAGTACTTGTCCGGAGACAAGAAGGCTCCGATCACCACTACCAACTTCGAAAAAGTTCGCTTGAACGGCATCTATCAAGGTGTTGACGCAATTGCCTACTTCGAGAATAAGACGCCTCGCTACGACTTCATTGTCAAGCCAGGAGCATCTCCGAAGTCGATCAACCTCAACTTTAAGGGTGCATCCTCCCTCAAGGTAGTTGACGATCATCGTCTTGAGATCGGCACCGTACTTGGTTCCAAATATCAGCAAGGTCTGTTTGCATACCAAATGGTTGGTTCCAAGCAAGTAGCTGTGCCTGTCAAGTTCAAAAAAATTGACGATACTCATATCGGGTTCGAGGTTGGCGCATACGACAAGACCAAGTCGCTTGTCATTGACCCGTTGGTCTACGGCACCTACTACGGTGGCGACCGCGGTTGGGATGAGGTTCGTGGCGTTGCCGCTGACTCGCTCGGCTCGGTGTACATCACCGGCTACACACGATCATCGATCTACCCCGTCCTATACGGTCCTTTCGGATTTTCTACGCCAGTGGGTCGAGATGCTTTTGTGTCGCGACTTCAGGGGGATGCCTACAATCACGACTACTCGATCCTTGTTGCAGGCTCAGGTGATGAGCAAGGGAACTTTATCCAGCTCGACCCTCTCGGAAACATTTGGGTCGTTGGGCAAACAAACTCCACAAACTTTCCTCCGTTTCAGTCGGCTCCGACCTCAAATGCTGGGAATATCTGGATTTTGCGTTTAACCAAGTCGGCGACAACAGTTCTGACTCCGCTCAACAACAACTCTTACGCTCTTTTCCGAATCGGAGATTCCATCACAACTCCCCGCATTTCGGCAATCCGATCTTTCAGTATTCGTCCAGATGCAACAGTTATTCCAGGAGCAACTGTTAGGCTTTTGATGACCGGTGCTTGCACGGCAGCTGGAGTTTCTGAACTCGGTGCCGCTCCTGGAAACAAAGGAGCCTTCTATCTTTCGCTTGACTACAATGATTCAACGAATCAATTTGCGCCGGTCTCAACTGCCTCAGGTTACATCCAGACTGGCGGCAGCGCAACTCCAACAATAACTGGCTCAGCCTTCGACAGAAATGGCAACTTCTTCCTGAACGGGACCCTGGTTGCTACTGGGAACTCGGATACTGCCGGGTCGTCACCAGTGTTTGACACGACTGCCGGTGGATTTACCAACAGCCGACTCCAGCGAGGTCGGGACATCTGGATTCGGAAGTATTCTCCGAACTCAGGAGTCCTTTGGTCTTCGCTCCTAGGCGGAGCTGCGGAAGACATCACCGAAGGACTTCTACATACCCACCAGGTCAATGGAAGAGACTTCGGCGGCACCACGTGCGCTACCGATCCTTCAGGAAACGTCTATGTTCTTGGGCGAACTCAGTCTTTTGACTTCCCTCGTACACGAGGCGTCTTCGGAGAAACATTCCTCAGCGGCCGAAACTATATCACTGCAACAAAGATAAGTGCCGATGGCTCAACCATCCTGTACAGCACAAACATCGATAATCGTGGAGATGTTCTTGCCGCTGGTATCGCTGTCGACCCCCGTGGTAACGCCTACCTCACAGGAACGGTCAAGGCCAGCACGCGAACCGAAGGAACTCCTGGAGATCCATGGGTTCCGACGATCGTAGATTCGACCTTTGTTACCAACGGCGTTGAAGAGATTCCTCAAGTCAACAGCCTGCGAGGAGCCTTCACTTATCCGGCCGCTCCAAAGACCGGTGCAAGTGATGCTTGGCTAACCATTCTCAACCCAGACGCAACCGCACTTATCCGAAGCACCTACATAGGTGGTTTGTTGGACGAAGGAATCTTTGCTCCATACGTGGATAATGGTGGCGACGTTTGGACGTTCGGATGGGCGGATACTGTGCGAACATACACGATCTTCAGTTCCACCGGAACTAGGACCGATGTTGCAGATACGGGTGGACTAGCTCCGGCTTTTATTACGGCACTCGCGTTCAAGCAGGCACCGGATACCCAAACCCCTCCGGGATCAACGATCACCGAGTCCAACGCTTACTTCCTGACTTTCAACGGGTCGCCTCTGACATTTGCGACGACGAACCCAACGGGTCAAGGAATTGCTTATCAACGTGATGGATTCCTCCTTCGATGGAGAGAGTCATTGCCGCTCATCGCGTCACTGACCATGAACCCGGCTTCAATTCCAGGCGGAGATCCGTCCGGTCTTTCCAGCCCTCCAGCTTCGACTGGTACGATCACGCTCTCTGCACCAGCACCAACAGGTGGTTCTACCATCTCGCTATCGCTCGATAATGGAAGCCTTGCGTCGTTCCAACCGTCCTCCTCGCTGACGACGACAACTGTCACGGTTGCCGAAGGAACCACGACTGCGAACTTCCAGGTTTTCGGTCGAGTTGTCACTGGTAATCAAACCGTGAACATTCGAGCAGATTACGGAGGAAACGTCAGGATTGCTTCCCTCCAGATCACTCCGTGGTTGAGGTCACTAGTTTTGAACCCAACGAGTGTGATCGGAGGTGTGCAATCGACTGCTACCGTGCTCCTGAATGCACCCGCACCAGCGGCCGGAGCGATCGTCAACCTTTCCACGAGTCGAGCAGATTTGTTCACCTTCCCTGGTGGAGCAACTGTGACCGTGCCTTCGGGTGCAAGCCAAGCAACATTCGTGATTGACACCAACGGTGTCAGCGCAAATGATTCGGGATCAATCAATGCAAGCCTCCTCGGCGTCACCCGAACAGCTACTCTTGGAGTCACTCCTGCGAAGCTCAAATCGGTTATTCTGACGCCAACTTCAGTTGCAGCTGGCGGTACCTCAACCGGAAAGGTCACCCTGGATGGTAAAGCAGGTGCGGCAATGATCGTCGATCTTAGCGTCCAAAACAATCCGCTTGGATACACGATCACCCCGGCTCAAGTCACGATCCCAGCGGGAGCGACGGAATCGCCAAACTTCGTCATTCAAACCCCGTTTGAAGCCGCGAACGTAAGCAGAGCGATTCTTGCCGATAGGAAGAGTGGATCTGTAATCATCGACGGTCCAGTAAGTGGAAATCTGAGCGTTCAGGCGATCCTAGTCAGCGGGTTCATCATTGACCCGACGACGATCCCGAGCGGTGGAGTCACCAACGGCAGCATTACCTTGAGTAATCCTGCTCCTGCTGGCGGAGCTCGGGTCCAGCTTAACAGCAGCCGGCCTGACCTTCTCAACCCGGTGGATGCCAACGGAAACCTGATCTCTGAGGTCGTGATTCCAGCTGGTGCTTCCACCGCAACGGTAAGACTCCAAGCACTCTTCGCTCTATCGGGCGACGAAGTCGCGACGATCACTGCCTGGAGAGGTCCGACGATGTCTCTCGGCAGATCCGATAACGTCACGGTCCAAGCATTGACCTACACACTCACTCTGAACCCTTCAGAGGTGACGGATGGTTCGAGCTCTACCGGAACGATTACGATCAGTGCTCCTGCGATCCCTGGATTCGAAATGGTTCTTGCAAGTGACCTTGCCGGAGTCACCCTCACTCCAAATCCTGTTGCATTCACCACAGGATCGACCACGGCTACCTTCAGCATCGGAACTCCTGCGCTCACTGAGACGCGAGTTGCGACGATCTCTGCAAGGGCAGGAACTCTTCCAGCTGCTACTGCCTCTCTGACGGTTAGAGCTCTGGAGGTCAAGTCGATCAAGTTGCTGCCGAGCAACCAGGTCAAACAGGGCGGAACCGTCACGATAGAAGTAACACTCAATCGGGCGCCTGCGGTCACGACAACTGGAAAGATCACGTTCTCGAACGCATCTCTCCTTCAGCTGCCTACAGGGGTCACCAGCGTCGACTTTACGGTTACGGCAGGGCAGACCAAGGGAACGGTCATTCTGCGAACACGTAGGGTTCCACGAAACCTGACGACGACAGTAACAGCAACTGTCAGCTCGACTGGCAATCCGTCGATCAGCACAACACTCACCGTCGTCCGATAAGGACGACGATGAAAAAAGCCCCTCCAAGAATCTTGGAGGGGCTTTTTTGTCAGGCGCCGTAACCTAGAGAACGGATTTGCCTAAGACTGATCCGTCTTCAGTTAGCTCATAAACCAGAGGAACCGCAGTACCTAGATTGAGTTCCAACACTTCCGCTTCGGACAGACCATCGAGCTGCATCACGATCGAACGATTCGAATTACCGTGGGCGACAACCAGGACATCCTTGCCCTGAGCAATATCTCCGAGAATCGCTCGCTCAAAAAAGGGAAGAGTCCGGGCGGCAGTATCTTTCAAAGACTCGCCATTGGGAGGAGGTATATCGTAGCTTCGTCGCCAAATCTTGACCTGCTCGTCGCCGAACTTCTCCGCAGTCTTCTTCTTGTTCAGCCCCTGAAGGTCGCCATAATGCCTCTCATTCAGAGCCGGATCGCGGATGATCGGGACCGTTACACCCATGCCTTCCAGAATCAGATCCAACGTCCGCTGAGCACGTTGAAGCCCACTCGTATAGGCGACGTCAACCGAAATATCCTTCAGGCGACCGCCGGCGGCAAGTGCCTCTTCAATACCCTTAGCAGTTAGGGGAACGTCGACCCAGCCGGTGAACCGGTCTTCGACGTTCCAAAGCGACTGTCCGTGTCGGACCAGAATCAGTTTTGGCATCGCCAACGAGTTTACTTACTCAGTTGGGCTTTGCTGGGTGGCGACCACCAGGATATCCACGGTCTTCAGTTGTTTCGCTAATTCAAGCAGAAGTGAACCCTTCAAAAAGTCTTGGAGCTTGGTGCGGTCACTGTGCCCAAGAATGATCTGGGTTACGTTGTTATCCTGCACGTATTTGATGATTGATGACGCGACGTCGCCTTTCAAGGTCACCGTTGGAATTCCCAACCGCTCGCAAAGCATAAAGTCGTCTTGAAGGATGCGAGCCGCCGTCTCCGGTAGCTTTGGTTCCTCAACATAGACTGCTTTGACCTCGCCCTGCATCTTCTGGGCGAGACGCCAGCCCCGACGAATCATTCTCAAAGAAGACCGCGTCGGAGTAATGCAGATCAACACACGATCGCTTGTTTGCCAGGGCCGAGCAATCCGCTCCCGCTTCCGCCAGGCAATCAAGTCCTCATCAACACGGCCTGCAATCTCCCGCATGGCCATTTCGCGCAAAGCGTTCAGTTTGACTTCGTCATAACGACCTTTCAGCTCAGTCTCAACCAGCTCTGTAGGAACAATTTCTCCGCGCTTCACGCGGTTGCGCAAGGCTTGGGGTGTAACATCAACGAGCTCAACTTCATCAGCATGGTGGAACAGACGGTCGGGAACAGTTTCGACAACCCGACGCCCAGTGATCTCAAAGATATCGTCGTTCAGCGATTCCAGAGCCTCAACGTTCATCGTAGCCAAAACGTGAATCCCTTTCTGCAAAAGCTCTTCCACGTCTTCCCAACGGTTTGCGTGAGCAGATCCAGAAACGTTGGTGTGCCCAAGGTTGTCGACTAAGACGGTATGCGGTGCCCGCTTCAAGATCGATGGAATATCAATCTCCCGACCCTCAGTGCCAGCATATTGAAAAACCAATGGTGGAATTGTCGAAAGACCTGCGCTAAAATCTTCCGAAAGCAATCGGTCTCCTTCGTTGATGATTGCAATAACGCAATCTTCGCCCCGAGCGGCACGGCGACGAGCTTCCTCAATCATCACCTTTGCTTTTCCGACGCCGGGCGCATAGCCCAAAAAGATCTTGAGTTTTCCAGGAGTGTTGGCTGGCATACGTTAGTCCGCAAGTGAGACCGTCATCATGCGGTCAATCCATTCAGTATGGCGTTTCAGAAGGGGATCGATCATTAAGGTCGCCGACGAAGGGATCGACTTTTCCTCACGCAGGTGAGTTTCAAGCTCATACTCGCAAAGCGCCTGGAAGAACCTTTTTCCACAAGGAACATCATCAGAGTCGATGTACGCCTTGATGAGCTCCTGAACCACTGCGGGGAGAATCACCTTGACGTATCGGGGCGAATCATCGTTTTGACGCATGACTTCAAACGTACAAGTCAAGTCACCGTAGATATCATCTACAGCTTCTTCGTTCAATTCAAAGTTGAATCCGCCGACGTTTCGACGAGAGAACTCGCGCGAAACCGTGGTGATCGGAGTATGTTTACCGTCCCGCTCAATTGCTGCTCGAACCGCATCGCGTAGTGCCTCAGGTGCAAATGGCTTGCGAAGAAAATCCGTCGCGCCTCGGTTCATGGCTTCAAGGGCTGTATCGCAGCCACCAAATCCGGAAACGATAATCACTTTTGCCGAAGGGTCTCGGCGAATGATTTCCTCCTCAACCTCAATCCCGGTCATGTCCGGCATGCGGTAATCCGAAACAACCACATCGTAGTTGGCGCCATTGCCATAAGCAGCTAGTCCATCACTACCGTTTTTAGCGGTTGTGACGTTAAATCCAGAGTTAGAAAGAACCAACTCCATCATTTTCAAAATGCAAGATTCGTCGTCGATGACGAGAACGTTTGAACTCAAATATCCTCCGTGCTTGCGCCCGCCTTTCTACATACGTTTGAAAAGCCGAAACAGATGTGCACTTCCAAAGATTGATTATGGTTCGTCAGCTGGGAAGAAGGAACAACGAAAAACAAGATTCTGTAGATTCTATTGATGACACAAGGTTTTTCCGCGAGCGTATAAACTAGGGAAGTGAAGACACTCAAAGTGATCGGGATCGGAATCGCGGGAGTTTTTGGATACTTCACGTACAACGTTGTCGCTTTGGCAAACACGCGCGGAAAGGTTGATCCAAGCCTGGATTTCTCCAAGCCTCGCCACCCTGTGACGCCGGAGATGGCGGCAGAGGTCAAAAACCTCAACCTAAAAACCGCGAAGCTGTTCAAACTTCCGAACACCCGAGGTGTCGTCACGGCAATCGGCGGAGCGGGCCCCAAGCCGCAGTTCGTTTACGCAATCAAAAAAGGTTGCCCCTGCTCGTTTGATGCCGAGCCACTGATGCAGGCACTCTACAAGCACTTTGATCGCCAAATCGAGTTCATCGGAGTCACCGATGCCGAGCAAAAGGACGCCCTAAAGTGGGAAAGCGATCTACGTGTCCCGTACTCCGTCGTGAGTAACCCGAAGCTCGAAGTGATGCAGGAGTACCAGTTCCCGGCTTCGGTCTACTGCAGCCTCATCGACACCAGAGGCGTCATCGTCAAGAGGTGGGCCGGTTACAGTCGTTCCTATCTCGCCGAAATGAACGTCGAAATGGCAAAGCTCCTGAAGCAGGCGCCAAAACCCTTTGACTCTAAGTACGCGCCCGAGGCGAACACCAGTGGCTGTAGTTTCGAGGGGTACAAGCCAGAATTTACTTCGCCAGAAGGCTAATTGTGGATAACTATTTCTTGCGTCCTTAACATCAATGGCGCACAATGGACATCATGGGAGTGAAGCTAACCGATCCATACGAGTTCCGAAACGAGTTCATCTCGATCCGATTCCAAAACGGACTTCCTCCGGAAGTCGGAATCAACGGAGTCCGAGCCGAAGACGTGATCGACGTTCTCATCGCAAAGCTCACCCACTACCAGCAAGGGAATCTGGCGTGCAAAGAGAATGATCAAGCTCTAGAGTCGCTAACCGTCGCCCGCGACGCGCTCGTTCGAAGGCGACAAAGAAGGCAAATGCAAGGTGTTTATCACACACTTGCCCCCCACGCAGATCGCACGGAAGACCTCCACGAAGAGTTTTCTGCAACTGGAGCCTGACCCCGACGACTAGAATTACTGGTACAGTTCGGGTTAAACTCGCGCCATGCGAGCAATCTTCTTCACGGCACTTTCTCTCGTTGCCGCCACCAGCCTTGCCGAACTGAAGTACACCGTGTATCCGGGTTCGGCGGAGAACAAGCTCAAAGTCGAACTTGAAGTCGTCTCCCAAGGCGACAAGGTTTTTTTCCAAATCCCGAACTGGGCGCCGGGCTCATATCGATATGACGACGTGTGGAAAAGGGTGAGCGACGTAAAGGCAGAAGGCGGAGTGACCGTCAAGACCGAAGGCATAAACCCGCTGATCACAACATGGAGCATCCCGGCGACGAAAGGGAAGTCAGTGACGATCAGCTACGAAATCCCCGTCCAGTACGCCAACAGCACTGGGCACTTCTCTGGTCCTTCGTTCTACATGTACCCAGTCGGCCGGACCCAAGAGCCCTGCCAGGTGGAATTCAAGTTCGCAGCCGGGACTCCAATCATCACCGGAATGAATCCGGTGAGAGGTAATCAGGCTCTCTACAAAGTCCCAACGTACGATGTCCTGGCCGACAACCCAGTTACTTGGGGCGACTACACGCTGGATACTTACAAGTCATTCGGCAAGACCCACTACATTGCGTATCGCGGAGTCCCGAAGAAGGATGTCGATCGCGCCTACGTCATCAAAGCATGTAAGTTCGTGACAGACATGGAAGCCGACTTCTTTGGCAAGGCAGTCCCGTACGATCGATACGTGTGGCACTTCAGCGTCAACGACGCTCCAGATGGTGCGGGTGGCCTTGAGCACCTTTCCAGTACTGAAATCAGCCTTGCTAGTGGAGTTGGACCAGGCGCGGTAAGTGTTCTCTCTCACGAATTCTTTCATTTGTGGAATGTAAAGCGCATCCGTTCAAAGATTCTGGGCCCCTTTGACTACACCACCCAACCCCAAACTGGAGCCCTATGGTGGCTTGAAGGTGTCACCGACTACTACGCCCACACGCTCCTGGGTCGGTACGGATGGTATGGCAAGAATGAGCGACACCCTGACCCAATTGCTAAGTTGTACGCCGACGCTGTTCAAAACCTGAGCGCCGTCCGGGCGAGGCCGGCACGACTTGATGTCTCGCCATACGAATCAAGCTATCGCGTCCGTGACGCCTCGAACGGGCGTGGAAATAGCCAAGGCTACCAAGTCAGCTATTACGATACTGGATGGCTTGTGGGCATGGTTCTTGACATCGAAATGCTCGATCAAACCAACGGAAAACGAAGCCTCGACGATGTCGAACTTGCCCTTTGGGACCAGTGCCGAGACGACAAACCTGGCTTCGAGGAAGGAGACATCCGTCGCCACCTAGTAAGGTTCGGTGGCTACCTCATGGGCACATTCTACGACGATGTCGTCATGAAGCCGGGTGAGCTCCCTGTTGAACAACAGCTCGCCAAGATCGGCAAGGAACTGATGACCGTCGATGAGAAGTTCGGCTCAATTCCATTCTCGCTGCGCGTCAGTTTGGAAGACAAAGCACCGCGAGTCTCTCTCTCAGAGGACGCAGGAATTCCCCAGGGTTCCATCGTGACAAAGATCAACGGAACCGACGTCACGGGTGATAACGCACGGGCCCAAACTGGCCTGTACAGATCGCTTCAACGCACCGTTAAAGCGGGCGATATCCTCAAGGTAACCCTCAAAGAAGGTGAAAAAACTCGAGAAATCAACGTCAAGGTTTCGGAAGGTACGCGAAAGGTCCAAAGGATCGTCTCCGTCAAAAACCCAACGGAGCGCCAACTGGCACTCCGCAAGGTGTTCGAATCCAAGAAGCGACGTTAGAGCAACATCGCGCGGGCGGCATCTGTTCCAAGCCGCTCGCGCCACTTATCCAGCAGGTGAGTGTTTGTCACTCGTCCAGTAGACTCGTCGTAGGTGCGAATAAACGAAAGCAATTTCGATCCGTCCGCACTCAACACAAACGGTGGAACCGCGTTACCTTCACCAATTAAGTATCCGGAAATTGGGTCCCGGACCAGCTTTGTGATCGACTCAGTCAGCAAATCGGGATTCGTTTCGTTGAACCAGCTAAGCTCGTGGTGCGAGCGCATCCCACTCACGCTGTCCCAAGTCCACACAAAGTAGCGATCCCCAACCATGTAGTGAGCGCAGATGTGCTGAGGCAGGCCCGGAACCATGGCTCGCAGCTCTGCCCGCTGGACGAACGGGAAGAATGTTGAGTTATCGAGTGCTCGGCAAGCTACCGGCGCCGAGAGCCCCTCAATTTCTCTCAGTGAGATCACCCGAAGCGTTGGGACCACGTCCTTGACGTTGCTAAGAACCACGTTTGAGTCATCAACCAAAACGGGGTTTGAGTAGCGTTCAATAATGACCAACGCGGCATGATCGCGATTGCGCGAGATCACCGTTTCCGGAACCGGAACTTGGTCGACGGTCTGAAATTGGAACCCCTTTGGCGACTTCCAATCCTTCGAACCCCAAGGTGAAAACCGGGGGGTCTTTGCTAACAGCGATACAAGCCGAGTTTCCTGACTTTTCGGGAGCCCAGTTGAACTCAAAACAGCAGAATGCATGAACATATCTTACGGAATGTGTGAGGTTTTCCAACCTAAAACCCTCAAACCCGGTATTAAACCCCGCACCCTTGCGGAGACCGACCATTAACTGTTAAGCTAACCCCCCATGAGTCCTAAGGCGCGAGAAAACTTGACGGGCTATTTATTCATCTCGCCGTGGCTGATTGGATTCTTCGTCTTTACGCTCTGGCCATTCCTACGTTCCTTCTATCTCAGCTTCTGCAACTACAACATCGTCCAACCGCCCAAGTTCATTGGATTGGCGAACTACCAGATGATGCTGTTCAACGACGAGCTCTTTTACAAATCGCTTTGGGTGACTCTGCGCTACGCTATCGTCGCCGTCCCGCTCACCTTGGTTGTAGGTGTTGCCCTTGCCCTTCTTCTCAACCTCAACGTCAAGGGAATTGCCGTTTTCCGCACCATCTTCTATCTCCCCTCTATCGTGCCGACCGTGGCTATGACCTCCATTTTCATGTGGATTTTGAATCCGCAAGTAGGAATGGTCAATCGGATTCTGGCTGTATTTGGTGTTACCGGCCCAGCTTGGCTGAGCGATCCGGTATGGACACCGTGGACCCTCATTTTCATGGCGGTCTGGGCCGCTGGAGGCTCGATGGTGACCTACCTCGCAGGTCTCAAAGACATCCCGATGTACCTCTACGAAGCCGCCACCTTAGATGGAGCGAGTGCCTTCCGTAAAATGAAGATGATCACCCTTCCGATGCTCTCACCGGTGATCTTCTTCAACCTTGTTATGAGCGTCATCGGCACGTTCCAGTACTTCACCCAAGCCTTCGTCATCTCCAACGGCTCCGGCGGCCCGGAAGACTCGACGCTGTTTTACGCTCTCTACATGTTCCGCCGATGTTGGAAGTATATGGATATGGGCTACGGAAGCGCGATGGCGTGGGTGCTGTTCGTGATTGTCATGGTATCCACCGGCCTGATCTTCCGGACTCAAAAGAGGTGGGTGCACTATGGGCGTTAATCATTGGGGACCTAGAAATGCCAAGTTCTGGCTCCACAAAGTGAAACCGCTGGTAGCTGTTGCGCTCATAGCCATACTCGGATTCCCACTGCTCACCGCTAGCATGCCTGGAACAAACTATAAGAATCGTGAGAAGATAAAGTTCTGGCACCGCTGGGGTGGCGAATGGGAAAAAGTTGTTTACAAAATTGCGAAGGAATTCAACGAATCCCAGACCCAATATGAAGTCGTCCCGATGTTCGTCACGGGTGCCGGTTCTGAAACCAAGTTCATCCTCAGCGCAACCGGCGGAGACCCCTGCGATGTCATGTCGATCTGGAACGGCGGCCTTGCTCCCCTCGCCGCCGCAGACCTCCTCACACCCCTAGAAACTCTAATGACTCCGGAGGAGCTGACCTATTTCCAAACCAAAACCTATCCGGCGGTGCGCCAAAGCGGTCAGTTTAGGGGCAAAACGTACGGGATCACAATTGGGGCCGACCTCTTTGGCTACTACGTCAACGCCGACCACCTCCGCGAAGTGGGAATCGACCCGGACAAGCCTCCCAAAACCTTTTCCGAGCTCGTCGCTATGGGCAAGAAGCTCGAAAAGAAGGATGCCAACGGCGGCCTTCAAAGGATGGGCCTAAACGTCGCCTCGCTCCAAACCCACTCCTACGCCTTCGGTTCAGGATTTTGGGACGACAAAGCCAAGCAGCTCCGCCTTAACACCCCCGACATGGTTGCCGCCCTCACTGCCATGGCGGACCAGCGCAAACTTGTTGGATTTCAAAACGCCCAGCGATTCTGGGCAAGCCAAAACACGGGCTCGAGTACCGGAGCATGGCCGTTCATTGACGGCGCCGTCAGCATCACCTACGACGGCCAATGGCGCGTCGAAGAAATTCGCAAGTACAAACCCGACATGGACTACCGAGTCTGGCCCGTCCCACCACCCGAAGGCGGCAACCCCCTCCCGGGCAGCATCGGCGGTAACTTCATGATCATCCCCGCCGCCGCCAAAAACAAGAAGGGAGCCTTCGAGTGGCTCAAATTCTGGAGCGGGCTAACCAACCCCAACCGCGCCGCCAAGTTCGAAAACTGGGGTGGCTGGATCCCGCTCAGTCCCGACGTCGCCCACTCTCCGACCTACGAGGCCTACGTCAAAGCCAACCCTCGTTTCCAAACCTTCATCGACATCCTCGACGGCCCGAACGTTCACGCCTACCCGCCAGTCTCCTACCTCGGCTTCCTCCTAGACCAGCTCCAACGTGCCGAAGACGCTGCCCTTCGAGGCTCAAAAACTCCAAAAGTTGCCCTCGACGAACTAAAACAGAACGTCGACAAAGAACTCAAACGACGCAAGGAGATGGGTTTCGATGACTCGCTTTAACAAAATCCTCGCCTATATCGCACTGGCCTGCCTCAGCATTCCGCCAATGCTCCCGCTCGTCTGGATGATCTCGACGTCCCTCAAAACCAACGAGCAGATCTACACCAAAGGCGAGGGGACCACCACCCAAGGCTTCTCATTTGCGAGCCTGATTCCGCACCCCGTCGCCTGGAACAACTACCCTGACTCCCTCGAGACCATCCCCTTCATGGTCTACCTCCGAAACACGGTTTTCCTCTGCGTCTGCATCGTCGTCGCCGCCGTCATCAGCTCCTCAATCGTCGCCTACGGCTTCGCCAGAATCAACTTCAAAGGCTCCAAAATGTGGTTCGGAATCATGCTTGCCACCATGGCCCTGCCCGGCCAGGTGACGATGATTCCCAACTTCGCCCTCTTCCGCACCCTCGGCTGGTACGGCACATACCTCCCGCTCATCGTCCCCGCGATGTGCGCAACCCCCTTCTTCGTCTTCCTCCTCAGCCAGTTCTTCAAAACCCTCCCCGAAGAAATGGCCGAATCCGCCAAAGTCGACGGCGCCAATGACTGGGTCATCTTCTGTCGCCTCATCATCCCCCTTAGCAAACCCGCTCTCGCTACCTGCGCCCTCTTCGCCTTCCTCGGAACCTGGAACGACTTCCTCGGACCCCTGCTCTACATCAGCGACGCCAGCAAATACACCCTCGCCTACGGCCTCCAACAGTTCGTGAACAACCCCTACGTAAACTGGATGCAACTCATGGCCGCCAGCACCCTCTTCACCCTCCCCATCATCATCCTCTTCTTCTTCGCCCAGAAAACCTTTATTCAAGGAATATCGACGACCGGCGGGAAGTAGGAACAAGAAACTCCCCGCTCGTCGGAGAGTCGGTGAGCGTTAGCGTACCGATGGGGCTGTCGTGATGGTCGACCAGCCAAAAGGGAACTCCAAACCCCCGTCCACCCGTAAACTCCCCAAGAAATGCAAGAAGTCCGCGAAGCCCTCAAACGCCAGCACCACGCCGCCATGGCGATGTTCCGCCAAGCCGTCGAAAACTGCCCCGAAGACGTCTGGACCTCCGGGGAACACCCCCGAAACTACTGGCGAATCGCTTACCACGCCCTCGCCTACGCCCACCTGTACCTTTACGAAGACCTCGCCAGCTGGAACAAGTGGCCCAACCATATTCAAGAGAACACCTATCTCGACGGCGACGACGTCCCCGTCAACGAGCCCTACACCAAACACCAGCTAACCGAACTGGTCAACCTCATCGACTCCGAAATCGATCCCCGAATCGACGCCCTCGACCTCACCTCTCCCACCTGCGGCTTCACCTGGTACCCAAACGTCACCCGCGTCGAGCTCCTCATCCTCTCCCTCCGCCACATCCACGGCCACCTCGGCCAACTCCACGAAATCCTCATCGCCAACGGACAAGACATCGGGTGGCTAGGGCAAACGAAGTAGCCGCGAACTGAAAACTCCCCAGAATTGGGGAAGGGTCCGCTGAAAGGTTGCTCCAAAAGCAAGCTTTCAGTGGAGGGTAAGCGTAGCGAACCTGTGGGGCTGTTGTAATCTTCGACCAGCCCAAAAAAAATGACCCCCCACCCCACCGACCCCGAACTCCTCCAAGCCGCCCAGAACCTGCTCGGCCAACACATCGTCATGCCCGGACTCCGGGCCAGAATCATCGAAACCGAAGCCTACGGCCCCGCCGACCCCGGCTGCCACGCCTACCGAGGAATCACCCCAAGAACAAAAGTGATGTTCGACCGACCCTGCCTCGCCTACACCTATTTCACCTACGGCAACCACTGGATGTTCTGCGTAACCGCCCTACCAAAAGGCACAGCTGGAGCAATCCTCATCCGCGCCGCCGTCCCCCTCGAAGGCATCCAAACAATGCAAGAAAGAAGACCCAAAGCCAAAAGAGACCAAGACCTCCTCAACGGCCCCGGAAAACTCTGCGCCGCTCTCGAAATCAACCAATCCCACTACGGCCTCGACCTCACCACTCCCAACAACCAACTCTGGCTAGAACCCGGCGACCCTCCCCAAGAAATCCGAACCGGAACAAGAATTGGCCTCACCCCCGGCAAAGGCGACCTCCACCCCTGGCGCTTCTGGTCCGCCGAAGACGAACCGTTCGTCAGCCGTCCGTTAAACAACCAGCCATAGCGAGAAAGCAATTTCAAACCGGCAAGCTTTCGTTTTTGGCTGACCATCGAGGTCAGCCAAAAATCCCCCACCCGCCCCAGTGGATAAATAGCTACATCCGCTCCCGTGCCAATCCAGGGCCACAACAACGCTACTGGTCGAGACGACGACTTCCACTGTGACAACCCCCAAGCCGTCCCTGAGCCCGCATCCATGGCCGCAATCGGCCTCGGAATCCTAGGCCTCGCCCGACGACGCAAAGCCAACAAGGCGTAACCAAAAGCCCCAACCTTCACCCGTCCGATATAATTCGTACCGGCGGTGAAGACCCCCAGCCTCGGGATCCAATCCCGAGGCTACTCTTTTGTTCAGGGCCCCATCTCGGCCCGAATCTCTGCCAATCGCCGGAGCGCCGACATCAAACACCCATTCTCAAACTGGCTTCCAATGTGCCCGTCGCACCCCTACCCACCTTTCTCGCAAAAATCGCAGACTTTTGACCCTGACTACCCACCAAAATGCGTCGCAGTTCTCAGTCCGAACCGCTAACTGAGAACTGCTAACTGTTAACTGTTAACTGTTAACTGTCCCCGGCAACCGCATCGGAACCAGAGTCGAAACCCCCGGCTCCTGCATCGTCACTCCGAGCAAAGTCGGAGCCGCCGCGATTGTTGTGTGGTTGTGAGTAATCGTGATGAACTGGATCGTCTTGCTAAACTCCAGAAGAGTCTCCGCAAACCGTTCAACATTGCGCCCGTCCAGCGGAGCATCGACCTCGTCCAAAACCACCAGCGGCGCCGGCTTATGCTTCAGCAAAGCAAACAAAAACGCCGAAGCGCAAAGGCTCCGCTCGCCCCCGCTGAGTAGCTGCAACGGCTGCCGCTTCTTCCCCGGAAGCTGAACCACAATATCGACGCCCGTCTCCAGAACGTTGTCCGGAGTAGTCAACGAAAGCTCCGCCGACCCGCCGCCAAACAGCTTCGTAAACATCTCGGCAAAGTGATCGCGAACCGCGTCAAACGTGTTCACAAACTTATCCCGGGTCAACTTATCAAGCTCCTTAATCGAAGCCTCGACCTGAACAATGCCGTTCATCGTATCCTCGCGTTGCGCGCCCAAAGATTCAAGCCGCTCCGTCAGCCGCTCATAAGCCTCAATGGCCCCGACATTCACGTCGCCCATCGCCTTAATCTCGCGCCGCAACCGCCCCGCCAACTGCTGAGCATCATCCGGAATCTCATGAACCCCTTCCTGAGCCACCGCATCCTCCTCAGTAAGACCATAAGCATCCATCAACCGCTCCGCGGTAGTAGCTCTGCGCGTCTCCGCCCGAGCCCGTGCCAGCTCCGCCTGATGGTTCGCCTGACCCAGCGCCAGAATATTCTCCCGCGCCTGCCGAGCCTGATCCGCCGTCGCCTGCGCCTCCTCCTGCTTTTCGCGCCGTTCCTTACTGAGATGTGTCAACCGAACCATCGCATGACCCTTATCCGCCTCAAACCTTTCGGCCTCCTGCCGATGCACCTCAATCTGCGCTGAAGCCTTCTCCCGCTCCGGCCCCAGATTCTCCAATCGCCGTCCCCGGTGCTTCTCAGCATCCCGCGCCGACTCCAACCGCTTCTCAGCCGCATACTGCCGAGTCTGAGCACTCCGAGTCCGCTCCTGCGCCTCCCGTAACCGAGTCTCCGCCTGCTCCGCATCCGCCGACTTCGAAGCCAACTGCCGAATCACCGAATCTCGCTCTGACTCCAGCGCCGGAATATCAACATCCTCAATGCTCGTCCCCGCCGTCTTCTGAATCTGCTCCAGCTCCCCCCGAGCCTTACCCAACTGCCGCTCGGCATCCTTCAGCTCATCCTGAAGGGTTCGGAGGAAGTGGAGAGCCTCCTTTACCGGTTCCTCTGCTTCCCGCCTGGCCAGCTCCTTCTCGCCAATCTGTGCTCGAAGCTGCTCGATCTCCTGAGCCCGTTTCGCCTTCCGTTTGTCGGCCCCAGCAACGAGCTTCTGAAGCTCGGCAAGCTCCCGGTCGATCTCAGCCAGATCCGATTTGCGCTGGACGATGCCGTACCCCTGTCGCTGGTTCTGGCCCCCAGTCACGGCGCCGCTGTTATGAACCACTTCGCCGTCAATCGTCACCAGCCGGTTCCACCCGCTAGTCTTGGCGAGCCTGAGTGCGTCGTCAAGGGTATCAACGATAATGACTCGGCCGAGCAGGGAATCGATCACCGGTCGTACTCGGTTCTCGCATTCAATAAGCTGGCTCGCTCTACCCACCACGCCTTTCTCGTTCAGCACTCTCCGAAACTCGGTTGAAGGTTCTTGGGGCCGCATCAGTGGAATCGGCTGAAACGTACATCGCCCCGCGCGGTTCTCTTTGAGCCAGCCAACGGCTCGCTTCGCATCGCTGTCGTGATCGACGATAAGGTCGTTGGCAGAAGCGCCGAGCGCAGTTTCGATCGCAAGCGAGAACTCACGATCTGCCTCAATCGCGTCCGCCACGCTCTCGTATCGCCCCTGCAGGAGCCCTCGCTCAGCGGCTTCCAAGACTGCCCGAGAACCCTGCGAGAGGCCTTCGTGCGCATCAAGCGTGGCTTCGATGCCGCGCTTCCGACCTTCCAGACTGGCTTGCTCGCCAAGAGAACCACGGAGCCTGGTCGCTTCGTCTTCGTCCGTCTTTCTCACCTCGGCGATGCTGGCTTGGAGTACGGAAATCTCTGAGTTGATAGTAGTGAGAGCCGCGTCGACAGTTTCAAACTCCTGCTGAGCCCCATCGATTCCTTCGTGCAGATCTGGGAGCGACTTTTCGATTCCCGAGATTTCGCGTTGCAATAACTTGGCCCGCTCGGCACTCGCCTCTTGTTCTGCTTCCCACTTGAGCCGACGGACCTTCTGCTCTCTCGCTTCGTTGAGCTGCTTTTCGAGTGCGGTTAACTGGGCCGAGAGTTGCTTGGCTTCGACGCTTGCGCCAGCTGAATCTGACTGGATGACGGTAAGGGTCGCTAGTGCGGCTTCAGCCTCAAGTTTTGAGTCTGTGAGATCAACCTCGGCTTCTTTCAGTCTTCGATCAAGCGACTCAGAATCTTCTTCGAGAGATTTTTCTTGGTTTGCAAGTGAGGCAAGGCGCTCTTCTAGAACCTTGATGTTGGCTTGGGCGCGCTCTAGCCCAGTGACCGCGCTTTGCTGTGCGATCCTTGCTTGCTCCATACTCACTTCGAGTTCTTGGATTTGGGTGCTAAGCACGCGGTGACGTTTTTCGAGTTCCTCGACTCGGCGGTTTTCACCTTCGACAACTCCTCCGGAGCTTCTCAGTTTCTCTTCCAGCGATTTGAGCTCGGATAGGGCGGTACAAAGATCACGAATGAGGAGCCCAATCTCGACCTCCTGGAGCGAAGCGGATAACGATTTGTATCGCTTTGCTTGCTCGGCTTCGTCTTCTAGCGGTTCTCTTTGGGCTTCGAGTTCTCGGAGGATGTCGTCAACCCGGGAGAGCGAATCTCGGGCGGCGGCGAGACGCCGGAGCGATTCGTTTTTGCGCGTTCGGTAGCGCTGGACGCCGGCGGCTTCGTCGATCCAAGCACGTCGGTCTTCGGCTGAAGCCGCAAGCGCCTGGTCGATCTCTTTCTGCCCAACGATTGCGTATCCAGCTCGTCCGAGCCCGGAGTCGGCCATGAGCTCGACGACATCTCGCAACCGACAAGACTGACGGTTGATTGAGTATTCGCTGTCACCGGCACGAGTCAGCCTGCGGGTCACCCAGACTTCGGAAGCGTCGATTGGAAGGGAGCTGTCCTCGTTATCGAAGCAGAGCGAGACTTCGGCGTAGCCAACGGCTTTTCGGGCTTGGGCCCCGGAGAAAATCACGTCTTGGGAAGAAGAAGCCCGGAGGTGCTTGATGGAGCCTTCACCCAGTCCCCAGAGAATTGCATCGACTAGATTTGACTTACCGCACCCGTTCGGCCCGACCACCGCAACGACTCCGCCATCGAGAGAGAACTCGGTGCGGTCGGCAAACGTCTTAAAACCAAATAGCTTGACTCGGGTGAGGCGCATGGATGCGAATCACTAAGGATACTTTTCTTAACAACCGGTGCGATAGGCACATTCTGTGCATTTGAATTCCCTATGAACAAATTCGTGACGATCTTTGCAGTTTCTTGCCTGGTGGCAGGTGCATCTGCTGACACATCACTTCGGAATCATATCCAAGCTAAGTACTCAGCGATAGCTAAATCAATGCTGGTTAGTGTCGATAAGGCACTTGCGCTAAATGAGCGCATCCTAACGAGCGACTTTGTATGGGTTGACGTCGGCCGTAATGAGTATGCGGTGGAACCGTACATGGGATCGCAATCAAAGATGGCGGCTCAAATTGCAAAAGTGTATTCGGCTACAAACACGATCATCGCTTACCAAGAAGACGGTCTGTACGTCAGATGTCGCACGAAATCAACACTGGGATATCGAAGGCAAGGATTCAGCAGCGATAGGCACTTGATGACCTCCATCAGCGACGACGTCTGGGTGAAGACGATTCACGGATGGAAAATGCTTCGCACCACGTCCATCCGCGAGAGCGACACGATCGCCCGTCGAGGGATTTCTTATCAAAGCGCAGCGGTCATGACAGCTCGCATGACTTCAGAAGGCGTCGTCCATCCCGCGCCGGCTTTTGCTTTTCCGTCCTCTAGCATTGTTCGATAACCTTGCTGCTTCGCAACTTCGTTTAGCTCAGCGAAGGTGACGTTTCGGGCCACCGCAGCTCGGAATTCAGGAGTTCCTAGGATGAGTTCAAAGATGCCAATTCGTCCTTTGTAGCCGGAGTTCTTGCATTCGGGGCAGCCTGCGCCTTTCATGAACTTGCCAGACTCGAGCTCAGCAGGGGTGAACTTGAGGAGCTCGATTTCTTCTGCGGTTGGCTTGTATGGCTGTCGGCATTTGGCGCAGTTGAGCCTGACGAGGCGCTGGGCCAGCGAGCCGAGGAGAACGCCGCCGACAAGATACGGCTCGGCGCCCATGTCGAACATACGACCGATGGTTTCGACTGCGTTGTTCGTGTGGAGCGTCGACATGACCAAGTGACCGGTTAAGCCAGCTTGAATTCCGATTTTCAGCGACTCGGGGTCGCGCATTTCACCAACGAGCATGACGTCGGGGTCTTGGCGAAGGAAAGAGCGCATGACCCTTGGAAAAGGCATTCGCTCGGTCACCTGGACCTGGGCGATGTTTTTCTCATACTCATACTCGATTGGGTCTTCAACGGTGACAATGTTTCGTACTCGTGCATCAAGCGTGTTCAGTGAAGCGTAAAGGGTTGAGGACTTACCGGAACCGGTCGGACCGGTAACGAGAATCAGGCCATAAGGCGCCGAAATCGCACGCTCCCAGCGGCCAAGAATGTCTTCGGGCATTCCGAGCTTCCCGAGATCCACCTTCATAGCGGCGGGATCGAGAATACGCATGACCATCTTCTCGCCGTTCATGGAAGGCAGACATGAGGCTCGGCAGGAAAGCCGGCGCCCCATGTACTCCATGTCGATTCGCCCATCCTGAGGCTCGCGTTGTTCGTCAATCCTCATTCCAGCGGCGAGCTTGAGTCGGGCGAGAACGTTTTGGGCTTGCTCCAACGGAAGCTCACCAGCAGAGTGGAGGATACCGTCCTGTCGGTAACGAATTCGGAGCTGGTCACGTTCGGGTTGAAGGTGGATATCGCTGGTATTCGTTTCCAGCGCATTCATGAAAATGTTATCCACGATTCCAACAGCAATGGAAACATCGTCTCCGCCCATTTCGCGAGCTTGCCCACCCTCTCTAACAATCAGTCGAAATCTCTTGGCAGCGCCGAAGTTTGTTTGTGCGTAGTCGGTGTTCATGAGTCCTAGAGGGCATCATACTATGAACGGATGCCTCGACCCAACCCCTTTTTGCTGATAACGATGCTGTTTTGGGGTTTCAACTTCGTGTCGATGAAGATCGTGTTCCCCGTGATGGCACCATCGGCGGTCGTTTTTTGGCGTTATTTTTTGATGGGGGCGGTGCTAGTACTGATTTGTTTAGCTTCGCGACAATCGCTTTCAATTCCAAAAGAGCATCGCACGGCGATTCTTCTTACCGGGTTCTTCTCGATGGGAATCTATATGGTTCTATTCTTTGAAGGGGTCAAACGAGCACCGGCCGGAGAATCAGCGATTATTCTCGCCACCAACCCGATCATGGTTGGAGTCATGAGCATGATTTTGGGCCGCGAGCCAAAATCGCGAGTTCGCGTTCTCGGCTCTATTGTCGCGTTGGCCGGAGTTGCCCTAGTCGTTCTGGGTCGTCCGGGATCATTGGTGACCGCGAAGGAAACAAGCGAGCGAATGCTCGGCGATTTGTTGCTCTTTCTGAGTGCGATTGCGTGGGCGGCTTCGGTGATTCTCGCTAAGCCGGTTTCGGCCCATGTGAAGCCACTTCCGCTCTTTACCATGTCGATGCTCGGCGGGCTGCCGGTCGTGTTTGCGTATGGCTTTAGCGATGCATTTCGAACGAACTGGGGAGCCTTCACTGGTTGGCACTGGCTAAACCTAGCCCAAATTGCTTTCGGATCTGGAGTGATTGCGATGGTGTTCTACTACCGGGGAGTTGCTGAACTACCTGCGAGTGTTGCCTCGCTTCACCAGTTTCTGGTGCCCGTGCTCACGACGCTGTTCGCGGCGGTGATTCTCCACGAGCGGTTGGCATGGGTCCAGGGAGTCGGAGTTTTGATTCTCCTCGTTGGACTATCCGTGAACGTTGGCTTGATCAAACTGACAAAGAAAAACGACCCCGGGGATCAGAAACCGGAGCCGTTATTGGGGTCTTGAAGCGAGACCTTAAATCTCGTTTGACTGCTTGAGTCGGTGTAGCCCCGCCACTCCGATGATTAGAATTGCTAGAGTGCTCGGGTTCAAAGTCGGCTCAGATGGAGGTGAGAACGATGGGAGCAACACCGGATTCACCGTTTGCTCGGCAGATGCGACTGCAACTGCAAGTAGGGTGGTGAGCGAAACGATCCATCGTGTCATTTTGGTTTGTCCTCAAAGGCTTCCTTGCCTTATGGAAATCCAAAGTTGCAGGGAAAATGCCAAAGTAGTCAATCTCTGGATATTCTGGTAAATCAGACAGGTTGTCGGGTTAGAATAGCTCTAGATATGGGAATCCTCGCGCTCGCAGTCATGTTGCTCGTCCCCAGACAAGCTTCGCCTAACCTCCTGGATAACGGTGATTTTCTGGCCGGTGCGAGTGGCTGGACGCTGACCCCTTCGGTTAGCGTCAAAGGCGGAATTCTGCAGGTGAACAACTCATACGCGCCGGGGACGCCTTACGAAGTGATGGCAAGTCAGCGCGTCGCTGCCTCGGCCCCGGCAGGTTTGGCGGGAGAACTCACGTTCGAGGCACGAAGCACCACCGGAGCAAAGATTGCTGCAATGCTCGAGAAAGCTAGCGACCCATACACCAAAGAGCTTTACCGTGAAATCAACCTCACTAGCACTTGGACGCCGTACACGATTTCGAGCTCTTTGGCAAATCCGATCATCTCCGGCTCGCACCAAGTGACATTTCACATGGGCCTCTCGAAGGGGCAGATCGAGATCCGGAACGTCGCCCTGCGGATTGCGGGGGCGAAAACGTCACGTCGCGCTTATCCCGAGACTTTAGTGGACTCGGCGATCCAGGCGTACCAAGAATGGACTGGCGGCGGTTCTAAACCTCCTTTCTCCGACATTTCTCAAAACAATATCACGGCAGGGATCAACAACGTCGATGGCAATCCGTGGGACTGTCAGATCGGAAAGCTGACGAACCTGCCCTGCTCGGCGGGAGACGTTCTGCATCTGAAGTTCCGAGCTAGGTCCGACAAGCCAATCTCGGTGAGCGGTGTCTTCGAACTCTCCGAGGCTCCAAACAGCAAAGCGATGTACGAGCCGTTTCGAGTTGAAGGGGACTGGAAAACTTATGAAGTTGGCTTGAAAGCGGCTGAGTCGATTCCCGAGGGGAAAAGCCAATTCAAGTTCTTCTTCACTGGGATGGGTGAGATCGAAATCACCGACGTAAAACTAGTGAACCTCGGCCCGAACTATCCTGTCTCGAAGCTTGGTTACTACGCCGGAAAGTCGACTTACGAGCGGGATGAAGTGTGGAAGAAAGAAGCCGACGCGAGGATCGAGAAGCTGCGCAAAGGGAATTTGAATCTGCAAATTCTTGACACGAAAGGGAAGCCATTGGCGAACCAATTGGTGACCCTGAAGCAGACCTCGCACGATTTTCGCTTCGGAGTTGCACTCACTGGTTCCTACATGCTCAACCCGAGTCCAGACGGGGTCAAGTATCGCGAGGTCGTGAAGCGACTCTTTAACACCGTCACTTTCGGAAATGATCTCAAGTGGAACGGCACCAACCAGGCAACCTTTGATAACCTCATCTTCCCGGCGCAGAAGTGGCTGGCGGATAACGGCATCGCTTTGCGGGGGCACAACCTCGTTTGGGGCTCTTACAAGTTCTCTCCGGTCCTGAAGCCCGAGATGTCCAAGGAAGAGACGTGGCGCCAGATCTCGGAGCATGTGAGCGACTACACCAGGAAGATGAAAGGGAAGGTCTACTTGTGGGACGTTGTCAACGAGGCGTACTCCGAGACCGAGATTTGGGACAAGGTCGGCTGGGACAAGTTTGTAGAGGTTCACCGCCTCGCTAAGAAGGGGGATCCCAACGCCCTGCTCTGTTACAACGATTACAACATATCGACGAACACAGTGCAACGGGAAACCGCCATTAATCGAGTGAAGCAGATTCAGGCTGGCGGGGCTCCGATTGACGTCTTTGGTGATCAATCCCACCTAGAACCAGGCGCCCCGAGTATGCGCCGAATGTGGGAAGTTTGGGACGAAGTTCATGCTAAAACCAAACTTCCCATCGAGATCACAGAGTTTGACTATAGCGTTCGCGATGACGCGATGCAGGCTGGCTACGTCGAAGACTACTACCGGGCCGCTTTTTCCCATCCCGATGTCCAGGCAATGATCATCTGGGGATTTTGGGAGAACGACCATTGGAAAGCCGCTCAGGGCGGACATATGGTGAAGGCTGATTGGACATGGCGTCCTGCGATGAATGCGATTGATCGGCTAATCAACAAGGATTGGAAGACGAGCTTGTCTCTGAAGACCGACAGCAAAGGGTTTGTCAGGATGAGGGGATTTGCTGGCAAGTACGCGGTGTCGGTTGGAGGCAAGTCGTTTGGAACAAAGATTGACGCGGGAGGGCTTCGCACTCAGTCGGTCAAGCTGCCAAAGTAAACTGGCTTGTGATGCAAGGAAAGCGAGCGGCGGATACGGTTGTTACGATTGCCGAGGTGATTCGGCCTAATGAGGCGAACTTCCTCGGCAAGCTCTTTGGAGGCGAGTTGCTTGCTAAAATTGATCTTTGCGCTTACGCCGCATCCGCGAAGCACTCCGGAACTACCTGCGTTACGGCGAGTTTCGATCAGGTCGACTTCCATGAGCCTATTGAGGTGGGGGAACTGGTTACCCTGACCGGGCAGGTCACCTTTGTTGGGAAGACCTCGATGGAAGTGATGGTCGAGGTCTGGACCGAGAACCTGAAACACGGCGTCCGACGCCATGCAAACACGGCTCGCGTGACCATGGTCGCCCTCCTGAACGGCAAACCCATCGAGGTTCCGAGGTTGATCTGTGAAACCAGGGAAGAAAAGATTCTCTTCTTGGAAGGCAAGCTTCGACGAGACACGCGAAAGAAACTCTCGGCAGAGCGAGCAGCAGAATACGCGCGCATCGAAGCGCTGTCTGACGAAGAATTAGGTATCGCTCTGTCCGAGTGAACAAATCAGGAGCGAACCCCTGTTCCCTCTCTGAGGGCAAGGGGAGCCGGGATTACATTCCGAGCCATTTCTTGACTTTGTAGACAGTGGTATCTCGGTTAAGTTGGGCAATCGCTCGGGTCAATGGAACTTGCTTGGGGCAGACCTTGACGCAGTTTTGAGCGTTTCCGCAGCCGCTCAAGCCGTCGTCCGAGGTCAAGAATTCGTATCGCTCGCCGTCCAACGTCTTGCCTACTGGGTGGGTGCTGAAGAGCAGTGCCTGGCCAAGGGCCGCCGGTCCAACAAAAGCGGACTTCTCGTTGATTTGGGGGCAAGCTTCCATGCAGCATCCGCAGGTCATGCAGCGCGACAGTGCATAGCGGAGCTGGCGAACGTGGTCGTCTTGCGGTTGTGCCATTCCCAGGTCGAAGGAGCCGTCGATGGGTACCCAGGCCCGAACTTTTTTCAGGTTCTCAAACATCTTGGAGCGGTCAACGATCAGGTCCCGAACCAATGGGAACTTCTTCATCGGCTCAAGCGTGACCTCATAGGTGTCGCCGACCAAGGTTCCGACTTCTTCGATCAACGCCGTGCAGGCTTGCCGAATGCCGCCGTTGATGTTCATTGTGCAACTGCCACAAACTTCTTCAAGGCAGGCTGCTTCGTACGCTGGAGCGGCAACGTTCTTACCTTCAACCGTGGTCGGCTTGCGCTGGACGAGCATTAGGGCTGAGATCACGTTGATCTTGTCGACGTAAGGGACCTCGAAGGTGTCCCATCGTTGTTCCTTGCCTGCGCCATCCTGGCGAAGAACCTTCAGGCGAATCTTGGTTGCCGATGCTACAGCGGTTGCACTCATTGCTATCCCAATTCTACGCAATTCACCTCTAAAAATTCTTGGAAATGAGGCAGTTGTCTCAACGGTGGAGTAAAGGGTATATTAGAAGTTCGCGTACTTTGTCCCATGCTCCCATCACCAGACATCCTTAACGAATATCCTTTGGGCAAATTTGTGCTCTCCAACTTGGCTGCAAAGCGAGCTAAGCAGCTCCGAGAAGGCGCACTTCCTCTCGTGCAGATCGAGTCGCGACACCCACTTACGATCGCTCTGGCGGAGATTGCCGCTGGCAAAATTGAGCCGAGAAGCTTTGCCGCCGTTGCCGAGCCCGTGGGCGAGCACGTCGAAAGCATTGTTCTCGCCGAAGATTTCGTTGCTGGCGAATTTGGAATGCTCCTCCCTGCACTTGATGAGAACGAAGCCGTTTTGATTGAAACAGTTGGTCTAGAAGATGCCGACCCGGCATCACTTGCTGATGACGAAGAGATCAGCCTTGCCGACCTTGCAGTTGAAGGCGAAGAGGAAGAAGAAGCTGCTCCGGCTGCTGAGGATGATACGCTTTCGCTGAGCGATATCGCCGAAGAGGAAGCGTCGATGGAAGACGACGCCGAAACGGAGTAACCCACGATGGCCCAACGGGACCCGTATGAGGTGCTGGGGGTATCGCGTTCCGCCAGCGCAGACGAAATCAAGTCGGCATATCGCCGACTTGCTCGCAAGTATCACCCTGACGTTAACCAGGGTGACCCAGCTTCTGAAGAGAAATTTAAGGAAGTCTCCGGTGCGTACGAAGTTCTCTCTGACCCGGACAAGCGAGCCCGATTCGATCAGTTTGGAACCACCGAAGGCATGCCTCAAGACCCGTTCTTTGGCGGAGCGGGTGGCGGCGGAATCGGCGATCTTTTCGATATGTTCTTCGGAGCTTCCGGCGGACAACAGGGAAGGCGACGAACACCGGCTCAAGATGGTGATGATCTTCGTCTCGATCTGCAGATTTCCCTTCTTGATGTCATCAACGGGCTTTCTAAAGAAGTGGATGTCAATCGCGCTTCGGAGTGTTCAGATTGTAGCGGTTCGGGCGTCGAGGGTGGAGGGCAGCCGAGCCAATGTGGTGGCTGTAATGGTTCGGGAGTTGTTTCCGCAGTCAGAAACACGTTCCTCGGGCAAGTTCGCACCCAGACCGCATGTCCGAAGTGTAACGGTCATGGGTTCACAATCACCAATCCTTGCCGTAAGTGCTCGGGGCAGGGCGTTCGACCCTCGACCGACAAAGTTCTGATCAATATTCCGCAAGGTGTCGAAACTGGTTCGACAATCCACATGCCTGGTCACGGCTCCGATGGAGTTCGCGGTGGTAGGCCGGGAGATTTGTATGTTGTTCTTCATGTCGCCGAAGATGGTCCGTTTGTCCGGCGCGGACAGCATGTGTTGACTGGAATCGATATCACCGTTAGCCAAGCAATTCTCGGCGACGAGATGACCATCGATGGGATCGACAAGGAGCTAACGGTCGAGATCCCGAGCGGCGCTCAACCTGGTCAGAAGGTGACTTTAAAAGGCGAAGGCTTACCGCCCCTTCACGGTGGCCGAAGAGGTGACCTGGTGGTTGAACTCAACGTCACCGTTCCTAAGAAGGTGAGCGAAGCCGAGGCGCGGCTGATTCGAGAGTTTGCTGAACTACGCGGTGAGAAAGTGCCTGATGGCAAGTCCAGCCTCTTCGGCGGGCTGTTTGGAAAGAAGAAATGAACTGGATCTTGATCAAGGCGCACCTCTCGCCCGCTCCCGCTGACTGGTCGCCGATCATTGAGATATTTCGAGATTTTGGGATCGAAAACACACTCGAGGAAAAGGAAGCTATTGTCGGGTGTTACGTCGATGTCGATGGCGTTCAGGATCAAATTGACGGTCTCAAGAAAGCTCTCTCCGAAGTCGGGGTCGACGAAGTCACCTCCGAGCCACTCGTGGAAGTCGATTGGGAAAATGAATGGAAGAAGTTCTTCAAACCTCGACGGGTAGGACAGCACTTTGTTGTCAGGCCAACTTGGGAATCCTTTGAAGCCCAAAGGGACGATAAGATCATCATTCTTGATCCGGGACAGGCGTTCGGAACTGGTGACCACCCGACTACAAGGAACTGCCTTGCTTACTTAGAAAAATATGTCCAGCCTGGGCTCGATGTGTTGGACCTCGGCTGCGGCTCAGGAATTCTTGCGGTCGGAGCCAAGCTCCTGCAAGCAGGCGAAGTTTGTGCGATTGACATCGATCCCATTTCGGTTGAAGTTGCGAAAGAGAACTTTGAGCGAAACGAAGTCGAAGTTCTTACCGCCGTCGGCGACGTTCTCTCTCTTCAGTTCGAGGCAGAATGGGACATCGTCGTTTCCAACATCATTTCGGCGACCCTGATCAACCTTGCTCCGGACGCGACTTACGCGCTCCGATCAGGCGGGAAGTGGATCGTTAGCGGAATTATCTCCCAGAACTGGGCGGACGTGAAGAAGGCCGCGGAAAAGCAGGGGCTAGACTACATCGAGCATGTCGAAGAAGACGGCTGGGTTGCCGGAGTATTCTCGAAGAACTAAACGCCTACCTGCCCTAGTCGGCATAGATCTCGCGCGCTTTGAGGAGCAACTGCGCTTCGGTCGTGTGGCTCTCATCGATTTTCTGGGTCTTGACTATTCGGGAGAAGAGAAGCTCGTTATGCTGCTTGAGCCAGCTCGTGAATCGAGCCATTGCATTGCTCGAGCCTTCACCCGAGCCAAAGATGATTATCCGATCGGCACCCGCGAGCTTCTCGGCAACAGAGCTAAAGAACTCGTTCTGATTCGCCCGCTCCGAGTTCTTAAAGTAATCGTGGTTAGTATGTACATGGTGTCGCTGCCCAGAAGGATCATAAGCCTCAACCTTTTCCGGAGTGGTGTCGACGACTTCCATCCGGTAAATGCGAGCGCCGGAGTGGTTCATAACAACAAGCGAATGAAAGTCCTGCGGTTCGGGAGGACCTTGCTCGACGCCCTCTAGCAAGTGCCTGAGTTCCATCACTTGCTCCACAGTCAGAATGTCTGATTCTGCTGGCGAGTGGAACACCATGACCTTCCCCCCAACCGTCACCTTAGCGTTCCCATTGTGCTCGACTTCAACGGTTCCGAGAGTTGCGGCAAGCGATTTCACGTCCCTCCAGCCGAGGTTGTGAGTGAGCGGACGTTGGAAGACAGTGTCGTAAATGCGGCGTTGGTGGGTATTCATGGTTCAATATTCCAGTGTAGAAATCGTGAGTTTTGGTTCCGGTATCGAGAATGCAAATCCACCAAGATCGCGCCCTCTAAGAGTTTGAGCTTTAAGCCCAAATCCCACGGTGTAGAGGTTGGAATCATTTCGCCACGACATTTTCGTTGGACATCTGTCCAATGATCTCGATGACGCCGTGCGCAGCAATCGCGCTCTCTCGGAAGGAAGCCAGGTGTCGATAAACTGTCTCGGCTTCGGGGATAAACTTCTCGCAGGCCGCGTGGCAAGCGGCGGCTTCTGTGGCGTCTCCGCCTTTGAGGCGACTGGCATGGCTCAAGCAGGCATCCGCGCAGATTCGACCTAGCTCCGAAGCGACTTCCATACTGCCCATCATCTCACCTTGGAATGCGCTTCCGTTACACTGCATCGCGCAATTGTCGCAAGCCTCGATGCAAAGTTCAGAGAGTGATTTTGGGTTTGAAATCTGGATCCTCCACCAGAGCTGTTTGCGCACTGGCGGTTTCAACTATGGCAGTTCAGCTCGTCGCGAACAAGTCGCATACTTTGCTGACATTCATCCATGGACAGCATTATCGGATGTTGAAGTACTTAGCTTCGGGGTGGTGAACCACGATTGCACTCGTCGACTGCTCCGGAGTGAGCATGAACTCTTCCGTAAGCCCTATTCCGATGTCTTCCGGTTGCAAAAGCTCGAACAGCTTTGCTTGATCTTCAAGGTTCGGGCATGCTGGGTAGCCAAATGAATATCTTGCGCCGTGGTACTTCGCACTGAACAAAAGCCGCATTTCATCCGGCTCCTGATCGGCGATCCCCATTTCAATCCGTACTTGGCGGTGCCAGTATTCTGCGAGCGCCTCGGCGGTTTCGACGCCCATGCCGTGGGTGAAAAGGTAGTCCTGGTATTCACCTTTTGCAAACAGCTCGCGCTCCAGTTCGGAGATTGCCGATCCGGCGGTGACGATCTGGAAGCCAACGGTATCTGGCGTTGCTCCAATTGGCCGGAAGAAATCTGAAAGACAGAGCCGACGGCCGTCTCGTTGACGAGGAAATGTGAATCGGAGCCGCTCGGTTCGGGAATCGTCCTGATAAATGACGAGGTCGTTGCCATCGCTGTGGCAAGGGAAGTACCCCCACTTCACTTTGGGTTGCATGACGTTGCCAAGTTCGCGGCAGAGTCGGTCAAATGTCGGGCGGACATTGGCTTCGAGCCATTCGTTGAACTCGATGTTTCCCATGCCGTCCTGTCGTTTGAACTGCCACTGACCTCGGAAGAGGGCGATAGGGTTGATGTATTTGTACAGCTCGAAGATATCGAACTTTGTTGCCGCTCGGGCTCCGTAGAAGGGAAGTGAAGGACTCTCAGGTAATGGTTGGATTTCTGAGCGGGTTCCGTCGAAGGTGTAGAGAACCGGATCAAGAGTATCAACTCGGTGGGATCTAACTCGTTCAGGGAACGACTCTTCGTCGGCGACCGGCTGTGCTGCGGAACTAGAGCCTAGCTCTTCCATGAGTCGGAGCCCCTCGAAGGCATCTTGCGCGTAAAAGACTTGACCTTTGTAGATCGCCCGAAGATCCTCTTCGACATAAGACCTCGTTAAGGCTGCTCCGCCAAGAATCACCGGGAAGGCGGAAAGACCTCGGTCGTTGAGCTCGATCAAGTTGTCCTTCATGATGATGGTGCTCTTGACCAGGAGACCACTCAGCCCGATAGCGTGGCACTTGTGCTGCTGGGCACCTTCGATGATTGCCTGAATCGGCTGCTTGATACCAATGTTGACAACCCGATATCCGTTGTTCGTGAGAATGATGTCAACTAGGTTCTTACCGATGTCGTGCACGTCACCGGCGACCGTTGCGAGGAGGATCGAGCCCTTCTCCGAGCCTTCTTCTTTCTCCATGAATTGCTCAAGATGGCGAACCGCAGCCTTCATCACCTCGGCGCTTTGGAGAACGAAGGGAAGTTGCATTTTGCCTGCGCCGAACAGCTCTCCCACTGTCTTCATGCCTGCGAGCAAGAGATCATTGATGATTTGGAGGGGTGAATAGGTCTCTCTGGCTTCATCCAAACGAGTTTCGAGTCCCTTCTTGATCCCATCGACGATGTGCTTCTGAAGTTGTTCCTCGATCGAAAGTCCATCAAACGAGTTAACAGAAGAGTCAGAAATCTTGACGTTTTCAAACCGAGCCATGAGTTCGTGCAATGGGTCGTAAGTACACGTTTTCTCAGGTTCGCTCACACCTGAGAGGATACCTCTTGCAGGTTCCCCGCAAAATTGCGTACAATGCGTGCATCTGACGGGGCGGTTAGACCGTCTTCTTAGGATGAGGGGACTATGAAAAACCTTAACAAAGTGATCATTCTCGGAACGGCCATGATGGCTGTCTCCGCAAACGCGCAGTTTGGTGCGGCATCGAAGAAGGACTTCACCATGGAAAATGGAAAGTCGGGTGGCTACTTCACCTACAACCCGTTCACTCGGGCAACCGGTGGGGGAGCGGACTCGAGTGGATACAGCTTCTCAGTAGAAAAGCTGATCGGCTCCAAAGAAATGGCAGAGTCGATTCTTGGATTTTCCCAAGCGCGGGTAGACGGTACTACCCTCTGGCAGCTCAGCTATCGAATGTATACCGGCGCAGACACTAGTTTGCAGCTTGGTGTGTATGGCGGTGACGGATTTGGCGGAAAGAACGATTTCAGTATCCACTATTGGAAAGACTTGCCTTCACAAGGTGAAAGAGCGATCAACCTATCGCTCTTTGGCGGAGTGTACAGAGATTCGACCGACAACAAGTTCGATCTGAGCTTTGGAGTCAAGGCTTCGTATCCTCTACAGAACTCCGTTAGCATCGACGCCACTTTCTGGCAGTTCCGACGGGGCGGAGATAACGGTAACTTCCTAACCCTCGGCGTCGGTTACAAGTTCTAAGTGGACTGGTCGATTTAGCAGAAACGGGAGATCACTGCATGCGATCTCCCGTTTTCTTGTTGCAGTTCCTTTCGTCAGGCGAATGACGGTTCCAGATCCTTCTGGAGCATTGCCCTTGCTCGGAACAGCCAGCTCTTGATCGTTCCCTCCGGCTTATGGAGCTGGATGGCGATTTCGTTTACGTCCATGTGCTCGAAGTGCCGCATCATGATGATCTGGCGATATCGCCATGGAAGCCGCTTGATTGCCTCCATGATTTGACCTTGTAGCAAGGCACCCTCGGCTCGCTCGGTCATCTCTCCGTTGTCGCTTAGCGAGTACTCGTGGTTGTCGATTGACTCGGTTGAATTTTTTCGCTGGCGGGCAAGGTCCACGATGCAGTTCATGCAGATGCGTGTAAGCCACGGTCGAAGCGGCCGGCTAGTGTCGAAGTCCTTCAGGCTGCGGAAAGCCTTAACGAAGGTTTCTTGAACGACATCCGCGGCGTCGTCGGTGTTGTGCAGCTTTCGAAGCGCGAGTCCAATAAGCATCGGTCGGTAGGTATCCATCAGCGATTGGAAAGCGTCGGCATTACCGTTTCGGATTTCCATCACAAGACTCGACTCCCAGGACTGCACGTAGGTGTTCATTTCTATTTCTCCCAATGTTCTTTGAGGTTTCTTCATTCCTCAACACATATATTATAGATTATTTCAAAGAGACTTTAAGAAAATTGAATATTGCTAGGTCTAAATCTTCATTGTTCTTTAACCTAAGGAACAAAGCTAGGTTCACCCGATGATCTCTACATGGGAGAATTGCGGGGGCTTCTCTTACGAGTATTTGCGGGGATTGGGCTTTGCACGGCAACGGGAACGGCTGTCGACAGGACGTTGTTGCAGGAGTCGTTTGTCCCGATACCTGTCGATTTGAGTGTGGACCGTCGGCTGGATGCGTATGTGCCGTTCTATCGACGAATGTTGCCGCTCGTGGATGATCGACATCCTATCAGCCCTCTGGAGCTGAGAAAAGTCGCGGATGATTGGGTACGAGCATCGCAAGGAGGTCAACTCTTGCCGCTCGAAGCAAGTTTTCATGGGGAGAATCTAGTTGAGTCTCCCAAAGCACAACTTCTCTACGCCACGGCGAAAATCGCAGATCAACTTAACAGAGTGGCCGAAGTTGAGATCCAGAATGGCTTGTTTGACGATGGAATCAGTGACGCGCTGAGAGCCAATGTCATGATCGAGTCGATCCGGTTTGCATCGCCTTCAGCAATGCTAACAACTGCCAACGTAGCTCGACGCTCGCTAAAACTCGCCTCTACCAATATCTCTCGTGCGAAGCGGATTCCTGCTCACCTCCTGGTTCAAGTGAGAAGCGAAGGGGATTTGGAGAGCCGCTACGCTGATATGATGCGCCGTGTTGAACGCCAGAAGCTGGTCTACTCCGTTAGGTACGGAGCTGCGGACGCGGAAGAGGTGTCGAGGGAGGAATACGAGACTGTTGCATTACGGAACGAGACGAGAGCACAAAAATTCTTCGGCTTCGAAAGTGCAGTCGTCCTCAATCGTGGCGCCAAGGCTTGCCAATTTGCACCCGAATCAAAGGTCAAGTAGCTTTCGAAGGGTATCCGCTCGGCGACCGTCGGCAAACTCTTCGTCTTCGTGCATCAGTAAGTCGAGACTGTTTAGTGCTGCATCAATTCTGCGAATGTCACTGGAAAACCCTTCGGCCCCTGTTGCCGCGGCAAGCCTCAACCAACCAAGCACCCGAAACGCGTTTGGAAGCGTTACGCGTGGACTTGCCCTGATGTATTCCAAGGCCTCCTTGGCTTTTCGATTCAGCTTGGTCGCCTCTAGTCCCAGCCTGGTTTCACGTTCTCTGTCTGCTAAGTAATCGACGGCACCCATGAATTCGCCTAAGGATGCCAACGTGGTTGAGACTTGAGCGAATGCTCCTATGGGTCTTGAACCCTCGCCAAACAGCCCCCGTACTGTGATCTTCTTTTCGAGCAGGGCATCGAAAACTTCACCCCTTAAGGCGTCATGCCCCAGTCCGACGAGGTGCATCATAGTCGAGAATCGGCGACCCTCGCCGCAGTTGTAGACTGAACTTGCCAAGAATCCTTGTTGGCTAGAATGTGCAACGTCCAGATGTTTTGTAAGAATTTGCAGAAACGAGTTTGCGATTTGTTCGGCTTTTGAAACGTTGTCTGCCGCACTGACAGCCTGAAGCCTGATGTGATCCTCTTCGTTCACCATTACGCTGAGCGTTCGGTCCTTGTTGTAAATCACCGCGCGACCGGGCAGGTACCAGGGGAAATTTGGTGAGATCAGGCGCTGCGATAAGAGTCGTTCCCGCTCTTTGGCAGTGATCGATCGGTTCACAATAAGAGTTGGGTCAACCTGTTTAACCGCCGCAATCACTTTGTTCATCACTTCGATGAGCTCAAGAGAGTCTGCGGCTGTCGGAAACTTGTGGTTTGCGAGATTCCGCATGTAGCGGACCCGTGATGAAAGCGCAACGTCTGAACTCATTTTTCGGATTTGGGACTTTGCGCAGCGTGCTTCGCAGAGTGAATATTAGCACGATCCCTCCCTATTTCCCCCCGCCCCTTGACCAACAATGATGGATGGAGGTAAATTCTTCACTCCATTGCCGCTTAGCTCAGTCGGTAGAGCAAGTGACTGTTAATCACTGGGTCGTAGGTTCGAGTCCTACAGCGGCAGCCACAGTTTTAGGTTCAAAAAGCTCCTTTTTAGGGGCTTTTTTGTTGCCCGAAAATCACTTCGGTGAGTACCGGGAGTCTACGACGGTGGACGCCAGTCCTGGGCCATCACCCTGTCCATCTCAACTCCGATTGCAGATGGCGGAAGCTGCAAAGTCCGGGCGGATCAAGAGCGGGCCGTTTTGGAAAACAGCTTGGCAAACCTTGAAGCCAAACGGATCGACCTGGAAACCATTTCTAATACCGCCCATCAAACCTTCATGGCGCGAGCCGATCAGTATCGGTCGCTGCTGACCTCCGAATCCCCAGCCATACAGGCCCTGAAAATCGCCCAGAAGCGCTACGAAGCAGGCGTCTCAAGCCGAAGCTATCTCGCGACATGATTTCAGCGGAAACAACCGTGATTCGAGCAAGAACTAACACGATTGGCTCCTTCGTCAACATCCGACGATCTCAGATAGACATCCTCGAGGCAACCGGTCGGATCTGAACTAAACAAGATCGCCAGCGAGTCCCCATTGATGGGCGGAGATCGCTTTGACTTTCGCCAGTCGACCAATTCGAACGGGAGAAGCTTCGAAGTGCATCATTGTCTGCTCACGCGAGTAGCCTTGCATGAGTCGGGGATTTCTTGGAGAGGTTCCCTCAACGAGCACTTCGTACACCTCGCCAACTCGGCCCTGGTTTACAGAAACTGTTACTTCGTTCTGCAGGGAGATCAGCTCCGCTAGTCGCTTCTTCTTCACTGAATCGCTCACTTGGCCATCCCAAACCGCAGCCGGAGTGCCCGGTCGGGGCGAGTAGGCGAACATGAATGCCCAGTCAAAACGGAATTCACGGACCGCCTCAAGGGTCGCTTGAAACTCCTCTTCGGTTTCTTCCGCAAATCCAACAATAAGGTCGGTTGTTATTCCTACACCAGGAATCATTGATCTGATCTCACTGACAATATCGCGGAACGACTCGAGCGTGTAAAGGCGTTTCATCCGAGAGAGCTCCGAGTTTGAGCCGGCCTGAAGGGGCATGTGTACCTGCTCCATCACCTGTGGAACATCGCGAATCACTTCAATGAGATCTTTCCTGAAATCCCGGGGATACGGTGAGGTGAACCGAATACGCTCGATTCCCGGAACTTCCGCAACCTTAACCAAGAGCTCAGAGAAGGGAACCTTGCCCTCCATCAAATTCTTTCCGTAGGAGTTAACGGTCTGACCCAAGAGGCAAACTTCTTTGGTTCCAAGGTCAGCCAGCCGCTTGACTTCGTCGAGAATTTCCTCAGTGGGTCGTGACCTTTCTCGGCCCCGCGTTGTGGGAACGATGCAAAATGTGCAGAATTTGTCGCAACCGTACTGGATCGGGACGTGCGCTTTGAGTTTTCCCTCTCGTCCGACGTGCCGCGTTGGAACCTGTGTGACTACCGTTCCTCTGCGCTCCGGAAGTTCAATTCTTGAGGCAAACCGTCCTCCTTCGAGTGCTTCCGTAACCAGCGCAGGGATCTCGGAGAGGTTGCCAGTTCCGACGACGAAGTCAACGTGCGGGGCCCTGCGCCGAATCTCCTCAGACCTCAGCTGCGCCATGCACCCGCACACGCCGATGACGGTATCCGGGAAGCGTTCCTTGAGGAAGCGCAATTCTCCGATGAGCGAGAACGCCTTATCTTCTGGCTTCTGCCTGACGGAGCAAGTGTTCAACAAGACGACCTGCGCCTCCCTGATCGATCCGACCGGCGAAAAGCCAATTTGCTCAAGGTACAGCGCCATCTGTTCGCTATCCTCCTCATTCATCTGGCATCCCCAGGTTTGAACAAAGTAAGTCCCCGTCTTGCGAAGAGACGCGGGTTGCTCGAGAAGGCTTTTAGGAGTAAGAAGTGTGCTCACAAGAATGATTAGAAGGAACTTCCAGAATACCTGTCAGGTTCAAATGAGCATGGTTGACTCATCAAAACCGTATACTCATACGATGTCATTCTCTAAGCTCAATCGAGCGGTCATTATTTGCGCGGCCCTCGGCTTGTTTGTTGCGATGGTTCTTTCGTTCCAACACTTGTTCGGAAAAGAAGTTCCCTGTATGTCAGGCAAGGGCTGCTTGTTGGTAGCGTCGCACCCTTCCTCCTACTGGGGAAAGATTCCTGTTGCCTTTTTCGGAGCCTTCGGCTACCTTGCTATCCTGGCTCTTGCGGGAGCTAGGGCGGCAATCGGAAACGTGTTTCGGAGCCAACTGGTGCTCGTCGGCTTCTTGCTTTGCGCCTTCGGGTTTGCGACGAGTTGGTATCTGCAATACGTTTCGAAGACCGTCATTTTCGCCTTCTGCCCCTGGTGTTTCACGTCGGCGATCATCATGACGGTTCTGTTCGGCCTGCACGCTAAGATGTATTCGATCATCGGACAAAATCAGGAAACAGCTTCTGATTCTCGGCCCGATGCAATCATCGCTTCTGTCGGACTTGCGGTAGCCCTTATCGGAAGTTTTGGACTTATTAGCACTCAGAACAAGATGTCTGCTATCAACGAAGCGGTTTCTGCCGTCCAATCAACCCAGCTCATCGCGACTCCGGGAAACATCCTTGGAGATGATAAGGCTAAGGTTACGCTAGTTGAGTTTGCCGATCTGTGCTGTCCAGCCTGTCGAACTGGCTTCCCTAAGCTGATGGAGTTCAAACAGAAGTATGGGGACAAGATTCGAGTCGTTTATCGGCACTTCCCGCTGTTCAAAATTCCTGGGCATGAGATGAGTCCGCTGGCAACTGTCGCCGCCGAAGTTGCGGCGGACGAAGGCAAATTCTGGCAATTTGCTTCGGCATTCACTTCCAGCCCCGAAGTCGCTAAGACGCCAGATGAAGTCTTCGCCATCGCCGAGGGAGTAGGGGTCTCCAGGGCTTCTATAGAAAAGGCGGCAGCAGATTCAAATTCCCCCGCGTCTCTTCGAGTCGTGAGAGACCAGGAGTGCGCGATCGAAACCCTCAAGGTTGCAGGGACACCGACTTATTTTCTTCAGTACAACGGAAAGACCAAGAAGTTGAACGGTGAAGGACTCAGCACGGAAATGAGCAGTGAAGAAGTTCAGGCATTGTTGAAGTAATGGCTAAGAAACCAACGGTTCTGGTGGCGATGTCTGGCGGAGTAGATAGCTCTGTCGCGGCGGGCTTGATGAAGCAGCGTGGATACGACGTGGTCGGCCTGACAATGCAGATTTGGCAGGAGAGTCAGTGCGATCCGCGTCATGCCGGATGTTGTTCGCTTGGGGCCGTCGAGGATGCCCGGCGAGTTGCAAGGGTACTGGATATTCCGCACTACGTTCTGAACTTCAAAGAGGAGTTTCGCAAGTCGGTCATCGACAACTTTGTTGACGAGTACTCCAAAGGTCGAACTCCGAATCCTTGTGTCCAGTGCAATCGACACGTGAAGTTCGAAATCTTGATGCAGAAGATGATGGAGCTTGGCTGTGACAAGCTCGTCACCGGTCACTATGCGCGGATTCGTCGACGGGGTCATCAGTATCGTTTGCTCAAAGCGGTCGGCAAGGAAAAGGATCAGAGTTATGTGCTGTACATGCTCGGACATGAGCAACTCCAACATGTGATGTTCCCGATGGGCGAAATCCGCTCGAAAGAAGTCGTGCGGGAGATGGCGCGTTCGCTAGGTCTTCACCTGGCTGACAAGCCTGATTCGCAGGAGATTTGCTTCGTCTCCGAGGCCGGAGGCTATAAGGAGTTCCTTCGCAAGGCTCGACCAGAGCTATTCGGTCCGGGGGCCATTCAGCTTGCCGATGGAACTCAGCTGGGAGTTCACGATGGCACCGCCGACTACACCATTGGTCAGCGGCGCGGCGTCAAGGTTGCTTCTAAGGACGGCAAGCCGATGTATGTCATCGACCTTCAGCCGAAGACGAACACCGTAGTGCTTGGCTCGGAGAAGGATCTACTTCAGAGTGAAGTCATCTGCGAGGATATGTATTGGGCTGAAGCCCCGACGATGCCGATCAAAGTCCAAGCAAAGATTCGCTACAACATGATCGCGGTTCCGGCGACGCTGTATCCCTCTGGCAAGCTTGTTTTTGACGATCCGGTCAAGGCAGTCACCCCAGGTCAGATGATGGTGGCTTACCGTGGTGCGACCGTGGTTGCGGGAGGACTGATCGCCGACGAAAACCGGACGACCCGCATGGAAAGAATCATTCCTGAGCTTGTAACCGCATAAAGATTGGAACGGTTCAAGTGCCTGGTTCATATGCTGTTGTAATGACCGCTCTCCTCGCCGCCGCCCTTCTCGGACAGCTCAAAATGGATCACCAGGTACCCGAGCTAACGGGTGACCAGTGGCTGAACACTGAAAAGCCGATCAAACTTGCCGATCGAAAGGGCAAGGTGACGCTCGTCCACTTCTGGACGTTTGCCTGCTACAACTGCAAAAACAATCTCCCGGCCGTCAAGCGGCTCACGGATCGGTTCAAGAATGACGATGTCATCACCATTGGAGTCCACACGCCCGAGATCGACATCGAGAAGGACTTCAAGAAGGTCACCGAGCAGACCAAGAAACTCGGTATCGAGTATCCGGTTTTGTTCGACGGCAAGCTCGAAAACTGGAATGCCTGGAAGCTCGACTGCTGGCCAACGCTGTTCGTTATCGACAAAAAGGGCCGCTTCCGAGCCGGATGGCGAGGCGAGCTCAACTACAATGGGCAGAACGGAGAAGACAAAATCCGCGATGTAGTTATCAAGTTGCTTGCCGAGAAGTGAGAAAACCGTAACCGAACCCTTAACTTAGGCGTAAAATAAGCCTACAAGGAGAAGTGATGAGCAATAACAACGATAGCGATTCCAGTGCAGTTCTTTACCTTTTGGCTGGGGTTGGCCTCGGCGCGATCATCGGCGCGGCCGCAGGAATGCTGTTTGCACCCAAGGCAGGCAACGAGACCAGAGACGAGCTGAACGATAAGTTCAAAGAGCTGAAGACCAAGACCGAGGAGTGGATCAACGAGCAGAAGGCCAAAAAGGCCGTTGCTGACGCTCCTGAAGAGCTTGGCGTCTAAACTAGCTGTATGACGTCGGGTCTCGCCGGCTGGAGAATTGCGCTGTGGGTGGTGATTGTATTCGCCACCTTGGCTTTTTTGTATGCGGTTCGCGGGATATTGTCTCCGTTCATTCTCGCCTTCCTGATCTCGGCAATCTTGCAGCCGGGGGTAAACAAACTGGTTTCGAAAGGTTGGAAACGCGGCCGCGCTTCGCTGGCGTTGATGACTCTGTTTTTCGGATCAATCATCGCCCTTCTGGTGTTGCTGACACCGGTGGTTACTCAGCAAGTCGGTGGTTTTAAAGATAAAGCTGAGCAACTAGCCCGGACGGTCGCCCAACCGAATCCAAACGATAACTTTTTCATGCGCGGTGTCCCTGAGGTTCGGATGGCGAACGCAGAGCGCAAGGATCCGATTGATAGCTATTTGGGGCGTTACTCCGAGCTTCTGACTCAGGCGAATCTGCCGACGAGCAAGCGTGCCTTGATCGCTCAGTACATAGAGCCGCAGCGCGGACAGATTCAAACTACGCTTCGAAGCGCGCTTAAAGCGAGCGTAGGAATTGCGAGCGGCCTCGTTTCCCAGGGGCTGATGCTGATCTTCGTGCCGCTATTGGTAGGTCTGATACTGCCCAACGCGGAGGACATCAAGAGACGACTGTTCGGGGTCATTCCGCCTCAGTTGCGGACTTCCGCAGAGGGAATTTCGGAAGACATCGGGGATGTATTCAGCAACTACCTGAGGGGCGTCGCGATTGCAGTGTTTGGCTATATGGCGTTCATGTCCATCCTGCTCAGCATTCTGGGAGCTCCGTACGGCATTCTTCTCGGAGTGCTGTTTGGCGCACTCTACTTGGTGCCGTATCTTAACGTCGCGATCGCCGCGACAACTCTGTTCGTGCTGACCGGACTGAGCGGAAAGGCCGACTGGATGATGATCCATTTCAGCTCAAGTTGGGTTTATGCCGGAATGTTGGTGGCGGTTTATGCGGTCTGCCACTTCGTGTTCGACAGCATTGTGTATCCAAGGTTTGTGGGTAACGCAGTCGGCCTGCACCCAATTCTTTCGATGTTTGTCATTTTCTCTGGTGGAGCCCTTTTCGGGCTACCCGGGATGATCCTGGCTTTCCCGGTAGCGGGTTCAATCAAGGTTCTGCTCGACCGCGTCATTCGGTTCACCAACAAGACGGATGGGGAACTGATCCTCCCCGAAGTACCGTTGAGGCATAGAGAAGTGATCACATGATTCCTATTGCCTTAGCCTACGCCTTTGCTTCCGGTCAATCTGTTTCGTTTGACGTCAACGTCCAGTTCGAAGGTTGGATTCCGATTTTCGGTGGTCGCGAAGGGAAGGCAAACGTGTCACTGACCGTTGTCGCAAACCCGCTCTCACCTTCTCATGTGGGGCTACCAGTCTGCGAAATAGAATCAACGATTTCAAAAATCGACGCCGAGGCGTTTGGCGTCCAGCTTCCGCTGAACAGCACCAACGTCGATCAGTTTTTCCCTAAGGCAATCGCGACATTTGATCTCCAGGGAGTTGTTGTTAAGAACACCGCCCCTGCGATCAAGATGCCCGCCAAGCTCCCCGGCCTGGATTCTCAGCGGCTACCTGAAATCAGCTTTTTGCCTCTGGTGTTGCCTAAAACTGATATCAAGGAAGGCGAATCCTATTTGTTTAGCCGTACCTACAGCGGTCAAGAGTTTAAGTACACGGTAACTCTGGTTAAGCAAAACGAATCAGGCGCTGACCTGACCATCAAGCTCGTTTCGACCCGAGATGGCTTTGAAGACGCCTATGGCAACACTTTGGAAACCTCCAAGGGAGCCAAGAAGAAATCCCGATCAGATCTTGATGGAACCGGTTCAGCTCACTTTTCCAAGACCCTGGGTAGCTTCGACAAAGTCGAAGTCGAAACCACTGAGACCACCACCACAGAACCCCTCGCTGGCGGAAAACAAACGGTCAAAAAGCTTAAAACTACACTCAAAATCAAGCGACAAACTCCATGATCACAACTCTCCTCGCCACAGCGTTTTTGCAACCGATCCAGTTGCCCGTCGTGAATGCGGAGGAGTTGAAACGTCACGTTTCGTATTTGGCTTCGGACGAGCTCAAGGGGCGCGGAACTCCTTCGCCTGAGCTGATCAAGGCCAGCGAGTACATTGCTGCCGAGTTCACCAAGATTGGAATTCAACCGGGAGTGGGAAAGTCGTTCTTCCAAGTAACCAAGTGGGAGCGGGGCAAGGGTGCTGGCGAGGAAGTTCGAAATGTCGTGGGATTGTTGCCTGGCTCAGACCCGGTTCTGAGCAGGGAGTATGTCGTCGTTTCGGCCCATTACGATCACCTTGGTGAGGCTAAGGAAGGCGCAGACAAAATTTTCAACGGTGCGAATGACGACGCGAGCGGTGTCGCAGGTGTGATCGGAATTGCGTCAGCGATTGCTAAGTCTAAGCCCAAGCGGTCGGTGATTTTCCTCACGTTCTATGGGGAAGAGCGAGGTTTGGTGGGCTCGCAGTTCTACGCCAAGAATCCGATTTTTCCGTTGAAGAACACGGTTGCGATGCTCAACATCGAGCAGATTGGAAGGACTGACGACAGCGAGGGTCCTCGGGTAGGAGCTTGCAATTTGACAGGGTTCAACTTCAGCACGATTGGACCGGTGTGCGCAAAAGTTGGCAAAGAGGTTGGCGTTCCGGTGATTGAGCATCCTGAATATTCCGCTCCGTTTTTCATGGCAAGCGACAACGCAGCCTTTGCGGCTGTCGGAGTTCCGGCTCACACGTTTAGCGTCGCCTACGAGTTTTCGGACTATCACAAAGTGGGTGATCACGCGGACAAGTTGGACTACAACAACATGGCGAAGATCACGGGGATGATCGCTGCTTGCACGCTGCATATTGCTAATTCTAGCCAGGTTCCTTGCTGGAATAAGTATCAGAAGCGTACCGCGCGATACATCGAGGCTTATGAAAAGTTGCAGGGCCGAAAAGTGGCGGGAGACGGCTCCGGTAAGCCAAACTAATAAGGGTTCATGACCGGAACCCATCAGAAAGTGCTTGTCGTTGATTTTGGCGGGCAGTACACCCAGCTCATCGTTCGCCGTGTGCGCGAGCAGGGTGTCTACAGTGAAATGGTTTCTTGGACCACCGCTTATGCCCGCATATCAGCTGAAAAGCCCACAGCTGTGATTCTCTCCGGTGGGCCTCGCTCAACTCTGGAAGAAGGTGCGCCCGATCTGGATTTCTCTTGTTTGGACGGAATTCCGGTTTTAGGAATATGTTATGGCCAGCAGCTGATGGCGAAGAAGCTCGGCGGGGTGGTCGAGACTGCGTCGCACAAAGAGTACGGACTTCGTAATCTGAGCTCGAAATCGGGGTTGGTTGCCCTGATGGAAGATGACCAGGTTTGGATGTCGCACGGCGATCAGGTCGTCTCGATTCCTTCTGGTTTTACGGTGACATCGTCCACGGATTCATGCCCGGTGGCGGCGATGGAGAACGCCGGTTTGAAGAGATTTGGAGTTCAATTTCACCCAGAAGTGACTCACACGACTTCTGGCAAAGCTTTGCTCAAGGGGTTCTTAGAAGAAGCCGGACTGGTGGGCGACTGGACGACAGAGAATTTTGTTGAGGAAGAGATTGCCAAGATTCGGGCGATGGTAGGTCCAGAAGAGAAGGTTCTTTGCGCGGTCTCCGGTGGCGTTGATTCTTCTGTGATGGCGGCTTTGTTGATTCGCGCAATTGGCGATCGAGCGGTTTGCGTCTTCGTCGATCATGGACTGCTCCGCTACCGCGAGGCGGATCAAGTGATCGAGACGTTTGGGGGGCACTTCCACGCAAACTTGAAGGCGTACTATGAGCACGACCGATTCTTCGGTGCTCTCGCGGGTAAGAAGGATCCGGAGGAGAAGCGAAAGACGATCGGTGAGCAGTTTGTGCGGGTCTTTGAAGATCATGCGAACGAGCTTCAGGGGTGCGACTGGCTGGCTCAGGGGACTTTGTATCCAGACGTGATCGAGAGCGGATCGCCGACCGCAGCTAAGATCAAGACTCACCACAACGTCGGCGGCTTGCCGGATTGGATGCGAATGAAGCTAATCGAGCCTCTTCGCTGGCTGTTTAAGGACGAAGTTCGGTCGGTTGGACGGTTGCTTGGATTGCCGGACGAAATGGTTGATCGCGAGCCGTTTCCTGGGCCAGGACTCGGGGTTCGGATTCTGGGCGAAGTCACTCCAGAGCGGGTTCGAATGGTTCAAGAAGCCGATTGGATTTTCCGTTCCGAGCTTCGGAAGCGGGATTTACACAAGGGGATTTGGCAATCTTATGCAGCACTCCTGGACGTCAAGAGCGTTGGAGTGATGGGCGATGAGCGGACTTATGAGCAGCCGATCGTGCTTCGAGCGGTCGAGAGCGAGGACGCCATGACGGCTCGGGCGGTGGACATTCCGTTTGAGGTTTTGGAGTTAGTTGCCAGTCGGATTGTCAATGAGGTTGACGGAGTCAACCGAGTGTTCTACGACCTGACCAGCAAGCCTCCGGCTACGATTGAGTTGGAGTAGTTGGTTCCTGGAAGTCTCTGGGAAGCACGTCGCCCCGAGAAGCAAATAGAACCGGAAGAAACGTGACGAGTTTTTCGTGAGTTCTGCCGCCAATCACCAGCAATGGCAATGAAGCAACCAGCCCAAAGAACACACGTAAGAAAGCTCCCATCCGGTTGAGTATCCAGCAGAGGATTGCTGGGAAATCACCTTGAGTGATTCTGAAGTAGAGGCATTTGCCGTAGTTGTAGCGTGCTACCGACCGCCAGCGGTTCGTCATCGAGCTCGAACCCAGCTCGTGAGTGAACTCGGCTTTTGGATCGTAAACTATTCTGCCCTGCTTCTGGAGCCGATGACACAGCTCTGTGTCCTCGCAATAGAGGAAAAAGCGTTCGTCAAATCTAGGATCAACCTCTCTGCGGACCATAAGGCAGGCCCCCATGACTTGCTCAACATCGCTCGGGCGGTCAGATGGGAGCAGCCGTGTGCGCCAATACGAGCGTCCAAATCGCCGCGCGACACCGTCGAGAAAGAACTGTTCAAGAAACACAGCGCCGAGCGTAAGTCGTCCGGCGACGGACTCTTGCAAGGAACCATCCGGATTCAATAGCCGTCCTCCGGCGGCGACGACAGAGGCGTCGGAGAAAGTGGAAGCAAGTCTAGCGATTGCCCCCTGGTGGGCATAGGCGTCCGAGTTCAGGTAGAGCACCAAATCGGTTTCGGCTCGCATCAAACCCATATTGTTCGCCCGGCCAAACCCGAGGTTGCGCGAGGATGCCAACGTAATGGAACCCGGGAATAGCCGTTGCATAACTTCTCGGAGCATCTCGATCGAGCCGTCCGTCGAGGCGTTGTCCACGACAATCACCTGACTAACACCCTGGTCGACCAGAGCCGTCAAGCAACGCCCAAGTTGCTCGCAAGTGTTGTAGCTGACAATGATGACGGTAACGGTCGGCGATACGGATTCCAACTGAACAAGCGTACATTAAAAGTGTTAACCAGCTACAATAGAGGGTTGATGGGAAATGCAATTCAAGTGACCCAAGAGGGTTTCGACAAGCTGAAAAAAGAGCTTGAGGAGCTTCAGGGACCGGTGCGGATGAGGATCGCTGAGGCGATTCGTGAGGCGAAGTCGCACGGAGACCTTCGAGAAAATGCAGCCTACCACGAGGCAAAGCTGAACCAGACGAGGCTTGAAGGGCGCATCAACGATCTTGAAAAGGCTTTGATGTATGCCAAAATCGTCGAGCGAAAAGATGACGGCGGTGTGATCGCTCAATTGGGCTCAATTGTTAAAGTCTTGGACGAAGAGTTTGGAGACGAGATTGACATCACGCTGGTCGGTTCATTCGAAGCCGATCCGGCCCAAGACATGGTTTCGATAGGCTCGCCACTTGGCGAGGCTCTCCTCGGCAAGATTGTCGGTGAGATCGTAGAAGTCGTTGCGCCGGCTGGTACGACGCGCTACAAAATCTTGCAGATCCAAAGTTGATATGAGACGGTGGCTGTTGGGTGGTTTGGTCGCACTTTCGATCGCTGGATGCAGCGGAGTAGATGGTCCTGTGGCAACCGAGAAGCCCGTAAATCGCCAAGTCGCCAGTCAGATGGTGGAGTTCTTGTCGCCTTCCATCACTTGCGTGCTTAACGGTCGACGAAGGCTCTCGCTCGGCGAGCCAGCAGATCGAGCGCTGACGGTGTTTCCTCGGCCTTCCCGCGGATTTCCAATTGAAGAGGTCATCCCGGGCTTGCCTGAGGGGTTCAAGTCGGTTGGGTGGGAGTCGAATACCGACGGCTTCGGCGCGGTCATTTATGAGAACCAGATTGTTTTGCTAATGCGCCAGTTTGAGGCTCTTGACACCGAGCAGTTTGCCCAGCTTTTGGAGTCAATTCAATCTGCAAATCCTTCTTTGAAATACGAAATGCGAGTTGATAAGGGTGTCGACTATTGGTTCGCCACCGACTCGAATTCAACGCAGGTTATCTCTCGAATTGCGACGAAGTCAAAGGCCTACCAAGTGACAGTTTCATTAGGTGAAAGCCATTTGATGACGGCAATGAACTTGATTCCACCAGCGGGAGAGGTCTCGACCATTGCCAAGTAGAGTCATCGTCATCCCGGCGAGGATGGCATCCACCAGGTTTCCCGGAAAGCCGCTGATCGACCTCTGCGGAAAGCCGATGGTTCAGTGGGTTTACGAAAAAGCTATGCTCTCTGGAGCGGCTGAGAGGGTTCTGATTGCTACCCCTGACCAAGAGATCTTCGAAGCGGCAGAGGGTTTTGGCGCGGAAGCCGTGTTTACCAAGAATGACCATCCGACGGGGACTGACCGGATCGCCGAAGTTGCGCTTAAGGTTGAGGCTGATGTTTACATTAACGTGCAAGGTGACGAGCCTCTGATTGATCCGAATACGATTCGGACCGTTTCGAGTCCGTTTCAGGACCATTCTGTGCAGATGGTCTCTGCGTGGGCATCGCTTCCAGGTGAAGCGGAGTCGAATCCAGCCATCGTCAAAGTAGTTACTGATCTGAGTGGAAATGCTCTCTACTTCAGTCGCCACGGAATTCCTTTTCCTCGAACGGATAGAGCTCAGCCTCTCAAGGGCCACATCGGAATATACGGGTACCGGCGAGAAGTCCTTCTGACCTATCCAAGCTGGTCTCAAACTCCGCTTGAGCTCGCGGAAAGTCTGGAGCAGCTTCGGTTCATGGAGAACGGGGTGCGGATCAGAATGGTTGAAGTAGCCCCAAGTGGTCCCGGAATTGACACTCCGGAACAAGCAGCCGAAGTTCGCGAAATGCTCCTCAAATAACCTATACTTACCTATTCCGAAGCGACGCAACGGCGCGCTCGCTCAGGCAATAAGCCAAGATGCGCCCGCCCCTCGAGATTCCGCACGACTGGGAAGATACCGACGATCTGCATCGTCTGTTCATGAAGTTGCGCGAGACCCGCTCGGATGCGGATATCAAGAAAATCCGCTACGCTTATTTCGTCGCCGAGACGGCTCATGCCGGGCAGACCCGGAAGTCGGGTTTGCCCTACATTTTGCACCCTGTCGCAGTCGCCAAGATCCTTGTTGAACTCGGCATGGATGACAACACGATCTGTGCAGCGTTGCTTCACGACGTCGTCGAAGACTCCGAGATGTCGTTGGATCAGATGCGCGATCTATTTGGCGAAGAAGTCGCGCATCTGATCGACGGAGTCACTAAACTTGCTCTTAAACCGCTGGAGAACGCAACGATCCGCCAGCGAAAGGCGGCTGAAACGACGCGTACTGCCGAGACACTTCGGAAAATGCTCCTTGCGATGGCAAAGGACTTCCGAGTCATGGTCATCAAGCTCGCTGACCGCCTTCACAACATGCAGACTCTCGACGCAATGGAACCGGCAAAGCAGGTTCGCATCGCAGCCGAAACTCTAGACATTTATGCACCTCTAGCGGCAAGGCTCGGAATTTGGCAGATGAAGTGGCAGCTCGAAGACCTGAGCTTCAAGTACCTCCACCCAGCTGAGTATGAGGACATCACGGCAAAGGTCAACCGCAGCCGAAACGAACGGCTTGGAGACATCGAACAGGCCATCGTCCTGATCAAGGAGCGAATGCAAGAGCGCGGGATCAAGGTCGCTGAGATTCGAGGGCGACCGAAGCACCTCTATTCGATCTACAACAAGATCATCAAACAGGGAGTGGATTTCGAGGAAATCTATGACCTGCTCGCAATCCGGATCATTCTGGAAGAAGTTTCGGACTGCTACATCGTTCTTGGAATCGTCCACGAGATGTTCATCCCGATGATGTCGTTGTTTTACGACTACATCGGAAACCCGAAGCCAAACGGCTATCAAAGCCTTCACACCAAGGTGCTCGGACCCAGCGGGACGCCGCTAGAAATCCAAATTCGAACGACCCGCATGCACGAAATCGCCGAGTTCGGCGTTGCTGCTCACTGGACGTACAAAGAGGGCGAGCAAGCTGAGAAGGAAGTTGCCACCTTTTCGAACCTCCGACAACAACTCTTCGACTGGTCGAGTGATGCTCGGCTATCCTCTGACTTCCTTCGATCACTTTCAACTGATCTCTTTGCAGAGCAGGTATTTGTATTCACACCAGGCGGAGATGTTATCGACATGCCAGTCGGATCAACGCCGGTTGACTTCGCATTCCGCGTTCACACCCAGATCGGAATGACGCTGGTCGGGGCAAAGATCAACGGCGCCATCGCTCCGCTTTCAACCAAGCTTCAAAACGGCGACGTGGTAGAGATCGTCAACCGCTCCAACGCAACACCGTCGCTCGACTGGCTAGAGTTCGTTCGCTCCGCGCACGCTCGCAGCAAGCTGAAAGCCTACTTCCGCAAGCAGAGCCGCGAGCAGGATGCAGCCAGGGGAAGGGAGGCTTTGGTCTCCGAACTCAAGGCCCTCGGTCTTGAACCAAAGAAGTACGTGGGAGACGACAAGCTCGAAAAGCTCGCTAGAGAGTTTGACTCAACCGAAAACGGGCAAGACCTTCTCGCCAAAATCGGGAGCGGACTGCTTACCGTCCAAAAGGTCGTCAGCAAGATCCGTGGAGAAGTCGCCGCCGCACCAACCGGTGACCGAATCGAGGTTTCCAAGACTCGCGAAGGCCGGCTCCAGCTTCATGCGGCAGGCATGAAGGATGTTCTTCTCGCGAGAGCAAAGTGCTGCGCGCCTATTCCGGGAGACGAGATCGTCGGATACGTCTCGCGTGGGCGCGGAATCATGATCCATCGCCGCTACTGCCCGCACGCGATGAAGATGGAGGAGACAGAACCAGAGCGCCTGCTACGTTTTCACTGGCCAGCGGACGGCGCGGTGTACAGCGTCTCGATTAAGGTCGTCGCGATCAACCGACAGGGACTCTTGATGGAGGTCTCGACGATCTTTGGCGAGTCCAAAACCAACGTCTCGGCAGCAAACATCCGAACCTCGTCGAACAATACCGCCGAGATTGAGGCGACAATTGAGGTGACCGACACGAGTCAGCTTGCGACCGTCATGGCGAAAATCGCCAACTTTAGCGATGTGATATCGGTGCTTCGCATCAATACCCGGCTTCGCTGATGCGTAGGATAACCGTTGAACGAGATTATCGAAGCCCTTACCAACATGCGCGAGAACCTGCGCCGGACGGTTCTCACCTCCAGCGGAGTGATGGCAGCAACGATTGCCGTAGTTCTCCTAGCCAGCATCGCAATTGGCGTTCGCAAGGACTTCACTGAGCAAGTTCAAGACCTCGGAGTGAATACCCTCATTGTTATTCCCGGAAAGCTGAGCGGGGGGATGAACTTCAATCTTGGCGGAGCCTCGTACTTGAAGTATTCCGATGCCGTGCGAGTCTCAAAGGTCAAAGGTGTTCAGAGTGTTGGAGCTTGGACCTTTGTGGGCGGCGGAGCAACATATGAGGGGAACGAAGCGGCAAGTTTCCTGGTCGCGACTACGCCGACTTGGTTCCAGATGAAGAAGTTCGATCTTGAGTCGGGTCGATTGCTGACCAAAAGTGACGACCAAAGGGATGTCGTCGTCATCGGCTCAATTGCTAAACAGGGTCTCTTCGGTGACAAAGCTGCCCTCGGCAAGAAGATCAAGATTAACGGTCGCTTCTTCGAAGTAGTCGGGATCACGAAGGACGACACCAAAGACGACTCGCTGATGTCGATGGGGAGCTTCCAAAACCTGATCTACATCCCGTTTACCGGGTTACACAAGCGGGTTCCGACTTCACAAACCGATCGACTGTTGATCCAGCTAGACTCCAAAGTCGAGCCCGAGCAGCTTCTCGGGACGTTGAAGGCAGAACTACGGAAGACGCTTGACGAGGAGCAGTTCGACATCCTGACCCAAAAGGACTTGCTCAAAGTCGTTTACAAGTTCACCGATATCCTGCAGTGGCTCTTGGTTGGCTTGACGGGGATCGCGCTTTTTGTGGGAGGAATCGGCATTCTCAATGTGATGATGCTCTCCGTCGGAGAGCGGACTTCGGAGATTGGAATTCGCAAAGCTATGGGAGCAACTCACGGTTCGATCTTCCGGCAGTTCCTAGCAGAGAGTATCGGCATATGCTTGCTCGGTTCTCTCGTTGGTTTGCTGTTCAGTGGTTTCTGTTGCGTGCTCCTGGCGAACTACTCACCAATCAATCCGATTGTCACCTGGCAAACCGTCTTCGGCACTCTTGGAGCGTCATTTGTGACCGGAGTCCTGAGCGGCATTGCACCGTCAATGAAGGCAGCCAAAAAGGATCCTGTGAAAGCGATCCAGAATCTGGGGTAGCAGAGTTCAGTTCTTAGTTTGCGGTTCTCGACCGCAAACCGAAATCTACTTAGGTTTCCACGCTGGAGTCAGCCGGCACCAAGTTTCGAGCAACTTTCCGACTTTGCCCAGAGAGTCAGCGGAGCATTTGTCGGGGGTGTCTTCAAGCGTGTGCCAGTGCTCGTAGTCGAAGTCGATCAGATCCACGGTTGGGATTCCGGCGGCGTTCATTGAGAGGTGATCGTCAAGAATCTCCGGACCATATTCCATCGGGAAAGTCTTCTCAAGCCCGACCTTTTTCGCGTGACGGTAGAGGGCGACAGTTACCTTTTGAGCTTTCTTATAGCTGTTTGGCTCAACAGGAACCTTGAGATCCTTGTCGCCGATCATGTCAAGCAGGATTCCGTAGTCCGGTTTGGGCGACTTGACATTGTTTGAGTAGTGAACAGCTCCCAGGAACATCTCGCTGAGCTCGGGGCCAAGATCTTCGCCGTCGAAAAAGGCATAGCATATCCCGATATCCTCGGGCAAAGTCTTGTTGAGCCGCATCAGCTCAAGTAGGACCGCCACCCCAGAAGCTCCGTCGTTTGCTCCGGGAATCGGCTTCGCCGCACGCTGCCGATCATACTCCTGGTCGGCCGAAGGTCGCGTATCCCAGTGGGCCGAGAGGACAACTCGGACCTTGGCTTTGTCCCAGTTATGAAATGCGAGCACGTTCCACATTTCGACGTCCTTGTTCGTCTTGGTCCAGCGGTGCTGGAAAGGCTGAAGTTCAGCACGAGCGCAGTACTTCTTCGACTCCTCAAGAATCATGTCTCGACACTTGAGATGTGCTTCGGAACCCGGTGTGCGAGGGCCGAGGGCACACTGCTTGGTCAACCAGTTCCAAGAGCGGGCCTGGTCAAACGTCTCGGGAGTTTGGGTTAGAGCGACGTAGCCGAGAAGGAGGGATTGGATAACCATCGGAATGCCTGAGAGTTTACGCCTTTTCCGCGTACGACCTCTCCAATGGTTGGACGAACAATCCGGCTAGGAGTTTTGAATTCCCAGATGTTGTTGTAGCCGAACCCACCTTTGGCGAGGCTGGCTGGCATTGCGACTTTGTACTTCTTGTCTGCCTCTAGCGGCTGGCTGAAGGCACCGATTGTCACACTTGAAATTCGGCTGCCAATCGGCTTACTTGGATCAAAAGTGATCTTTGCTTCGCTGATCTGCAAAAAGCTACTGAACGGAGAAGGGAAGAAGCTGACGCTCTTCTCAAAGGCTTCTTTCAGCTGCTTGCCGGTGAGCTCAACTTGCCAAAGCTCGTCGGTTTCGTATCCCAAGCACTTCGCCAGGTCTTTTGTCTCTCCGGAATCCTTGATCAGACCTTCAACGATGAACGCGAGATCGGTCCCTGCTTCGCGGTTCAGATGGTCAGCAACAGATTGCCCCACTGCTGAATCCGCAGCCATGCCTGCCGCCGCTAGGGCAACAACGCAAAGGGCGATCAGACTTCGGGCTGATTTCATTCCGCTACTACTTGACGTTTCTCTACAAGATGTGTTCCATAAAACACGGAAGCCGAACCCGGAAGGTTCCGGATTCGGCTTCATTGCCTAAAGTTTGAAGGTTTTTTAGCCTTCGACGCGGACGCCCATCGAGCGTGCCGAGCCTGCGATGATGTTCATCGCCATTTCTTCGTCGTCGGTGTTGAGGTCAGCCATTTTGAGCTTTGCGACTTCGCGAAGCTTTTCTTTGCTGATGACGCCAGCCTTGTCGGTCTTCGGGTTTGCAGCACCCTTGTCGAGGCCGATTGCTCGCTTGATGAGGTCGGTTGCCAGAGGCTGCTTGACCACGAAGCTGTACGAGCGATCCTCGTAGACAGTGATTTCGACGGGGAGGACGAAGCCCATTTGCGGAGCGGTTTGCTCGTTGAACTTCTTCAAGAACTCCATCATGTTGATACCGGCTTGTCCCAGTGCAGGTCCAACGGGGGGCGACGGGGTTCCCTTACCCGCCGGAATATTCAGTTTGATATTGCTTGTGATTTTCTTCGGCATGGATTCACCTTTCAGGTGTTCGCGGCGTAGCAAGGGAAGCGTTTGCTTTGTCGCGAGAGAGAATTATACCTCAGGTATGATTCGATGCCTCGAGATATCATGTCACTTGACACGAGATCCCGAGGTATCAAAGCCATCGTTCGGTGCGAGAGTGTCCTGACCCAACGCCGATCTCCAAAATTCAATGAATAGCCGACGGTCTTTCAGGATGTTTAGCGAACGAAGGCCCCATGACCGCAACCCAACCCGGAGGTGATTCGTTGAATCTAATGAGATGACAACGACACTCCTTGCTTATGCCATTCTGACGTCAAGCCAAGTGGGAGCGACCACGACGATTGCCTTCATCCCGGGCCTGAACCTCTCCGGTGAAAAGAACAAGGACCTGATGCAGCGACAGTCTGAGAAGGTTGCAAAGTTCCTTTCTCGTGAGTTCACGAAAAAGGGCTACCAAGTGGTTCCAGAAGCTTCGGTACTCGAAGCGATCAAAGCCCTGAAAATTGATCTAACCGACGAAGAAGAGTATCGAAAAGCAAACTTCTTTGCGTTAGCCAAAGAAGTCAAAGCTGACTACATCTATGTGCCGGTCATCGTGAACTCTGAGCAGAAGCAGCAAGATCGCGACCTCTACACCGACCGAGAGGGCCGAACCGATGTCAAAGCCTGGTTTCTTGATGTGAAGGAAGAGAAGGCGGTGTTCAGCGGAAAACTGTTCATTGGCCGTTCTGGCGGTCTGCGAATCACACTCCGACCCAGTGACCGTCAGGTCCAGGCGGCGGAGAATGCCGTGAGCGAGTCACTCAAGGAAGCCTGGAAGGCGATCGGCGTTCGGTAGCGGGTAACTCAACGGATGTGCCCCATCGAACGGGCAAATACGCGTAGAGTTAAGGATCGGCAAGTGCGACACCAGCATAGAAATTCGCCATTTCAGGTTGAGCGTGAGAAGTTCACAATTTGATCTTCAACCAGCGCAGAATTGGCCAGTGCATCCCGGCATACGGTCGTTCGCGCAAAAAAAGTGGGACGCGAACCCTCCATTCGCGTCCCGAAAACACTAACCCCTTTCGTTGTTAAGTCTTATCTTGTTTTTCTAACCCTCCGGTGTAGCGGCCGGAAAGCTGGTTTTTAGGCGGCTTCGTCCTGAACTTGGACGTCCGTGGCTTGTTCGGCACTACTCATATCCCAGTTGTCGCAGTCCAACCTTCGGCAGTAGATCATTCTCTGCTTTCCGGCGGTAGCGGTCTCGACATCCGCGATTTGTGCGAATCTGCATTGCAGGCACATTTCTGGTTCGAGCAGTCTGACAACCTTCATATTTCGTCGTGACATCCGTATCACCCCGGCTTCCTTGGTTCGCTTCCGTGCGCCCTTAGTCAGCTCACCCAGCAATTTCCCTACCTGGCATTAATCTGGCACGGTAGGTTTGCTGGGTTTGGGGTTTCGCAGTTTCGCAGTTTCGCAGAAGGGGAGAATTGGCGTCATCCTATTTTTAGTAGCAAAATCGTTGTTGCAGGGGTTACGATAATCCGGATGGATACGATTGGCGAGGCAAATCTTCAGCAACTTTTGCAGGCGAAGGAGTATGCGTCGCTGGTGGAGGTTACTCAGGCTTGGGCATCAGATTCGAGCGGGGTGTCGGCTAAGTATCAGGGGCTGGGAATGCTTGGGATGGGGAATCATCAGGCGGCGGTAGGGCCGCTTCAGATGGCTTCGCAGGTGTTTCCTCAGGATCAGGTTGTGCTGTTTGCGTATGGGCGCGCGCTGATGCTTGATGGGCGACTTGAGGAAGCGAAGGCGGGCTTTGAGGGGTTGATTGCGTTGAATCCTACTCATCCCGGAGCGCTTCAGGCGATTCTGCAGCTTTGCGTGACTTTGGCAAATCGTGATGAGGCTGGCGACCCGATGGCGGCGGTGACCTGGCTTTATCGGGCTTGGGAGTTGAAGCGGGACGATTTGTCTTTATCGGCTCGGATTTTGGAGATTTATGTTCGGAACGGGTGGTCGCAGGGGGCTCTGGACTTTGTGGCGATGCTGAGCCCTGGTGTGCAGAATCAGCCAAAGATTCGGCAACTTCGACAGCAGATTCACCAACCGGTGGCGGCTCCGGCTCCTTCTGCGCCGGCGTTTGAAACGTGTCCGTTTTGCAAGCAGCAGGTGATTATTGGGGCGACGACTTGTCCGCACTGCAAGATGCAGATTCGGGCATCGGCGTTTAGTGGGGGTTCTTACAAACCGGAGTGGCAGGGCGTTGCCTTGAACGTCATCTGTATCTTGATCATCCTGCTTAACGTTGTGAACATGATCATGGTGATGTCGGATGTGAAGACGGTGAGCAAGGGTCCGGGTTTGGGAACGGGGTCGCTTGGGGTGGGTTGGAATCTGCTTATTCTGTTCCGGGTTGAGTGGGCGATGTCGATCGCTAAGGTTTGGTACATCGTGATGGCGATGCTGAATGGGTGCTGTGGCGCGATGGCGCTTGGGTTGATGGGGTCTGCGGATGGGGCTCCGATTCTTGCGGTGATCGTCTTGTTTAGCTGTGGACTGAATGCGTTTATGGCTTACCTTGTGAGTTACGAGGATGCTTAGTAGAATGGCGCGGTGCGTTTGTGCAACGATTGTCGCATGAGGATCAACTACCGCGAACGTGTCCGCCGGATGCGGGCTTTGAATTCTTGGGCTTGGACTTCGGCTGATGGTTCGCTTCGAGAGGGTTATCACGAGCGGCCTCGGGTGCCGATTGAGTTGGTGGTTTGCCCTTTGGGGAAGGAGGTGAACCACGGGGGGATCTTGCGGCTGGCGGAGGCTTTTATGCTGGAGCGGGTCACGTTCTCTAAGGAGTCTGATGAGGCGGAGGATTTTTCGGGGCATCGGGGGGCGGATCAGTGGCAGCCTTGGGGTTGGGCGGATGAGTTTGAGGCGGTGGCCTCGGCTAAGGCAGCGGGGCGGCAGTGTGTGGCCTTGACCCTTAATGAGCGGGCGGTGGCGTTTGATGCTTTTGACTATAAATGGCCTTGCACTTTGGTCGTCGGGTCGGAGATGATGGGGCTTCCTTCATCGCTGGTTGAAATGTGTGATGGGGCGGTGGCGATTCCGATGTTTGGGGTGATGGCTTCGTTGAACGTGGCTACGGCGACGGGGATTGTTGTTCAGCACATCGCTCGGTGCTATGCGGACGAGGTGGGATTTCAGCCTTTGCGCGAAGAGTCGGCGCGGTTGTTGACTTCTTAATTCGGACGGCGTATCATCGGGTCATGATTGTTGCCTCACTCCTCGTCGCATTTGCTGATTTTTCTGAGTTGAAGCGTTTGACTCAGGGACATGCTTCGGTGATTGAGGAGACTCGAACCTCCAGAGTTGTGCGGTCGATGAGGATCGGGAATGCGGATGACCAGAAGGTCGTGTTTCTTCAAGAGACGAAGACTACTCCGAAATCCGACCCAAAGGCGGCGGACTACATAACCGAACGACTTGAAGAGTATTTGGCTGGGAAGTGGAGCGATTTGGATCGGTGCGCTTTGGACGCTCGGACGAAGCGATTTGTCTTGTTTTTCAAGACGGGATCGCTAGAGTGCGATAGTCAGAAGACGACAAAGCGGGGTTCGGAGGCCGAGGTGAAATCTCCTCGTACGGTGACTCGACGGTCGGACGTGATTCTGCGGTTTCGGTCGGAAGCCAACATGAATGAATGGAAGGCGGAGTTTGCTTCGCAGATTCGGACGATTCGACCGGACTTAGTGGTTCCATAGAGCGGTAAACTGCTCCTTTAATGGCTGAAACAGTTCTCGTCCTTGGCTCCGGGCCGATTCGCATTGGACAGGGAATTGAATTTGACTATTCGTGCGTCCACTGCGTTTGGACTTTGCGAGATATGGGTTACAAGGCGATCCTTGTTAACAACAACCCCGAGACGGTATCAACTGACTTTGATACTTCGAACGGTTTGTATTTTGAGCCGGTGACGCTTGAGGATGTTCTCGACGTGATAGCTCATGAGAAGCCTATCGGCGTGGTTTGCCAGTTTGGGGGGCAGACGGCAATCAACTTGGCCGAGGGGCTTGAAGGGCGCGGGCAGAAGGTTTTGGGGACTTCTCCGGAGGCGATTGCGGCGGCGGAGGATCGGGAGCAGTTTGATGCTTTGCTGGAGAAACTCGGCGTGAAGCGACCGCAGGGCCGGGCGGTTCGCTCGCTGGCGGAGGCTCGGGAAGTGGTCGCGGAGGTTGGGTATCCGGTGCTGGTTCGGCCTTCGTTTGTTCTGGGCGGGCGGGCGATGGAAATTGTTTTCTCGGAGTCTCAGCTTGAGGGTTTCTATAACGAGGCGGAGGCGGCGAATCCTGGTCAGCCGGTTTTGGTAGATAAATACTTGCTCGGAAAGGAAGCTGAAGTAGATCTGATTTCGGACGGAACCGACGTTTTGGTTCCCGGCATTATGGAGCACATTGAGCGCGCCGGGGTGCACAGCGGCGACTCGATGGCGATCTATCCTCCGGTTTCATTGTCGCAGTCTGAGATTGATCAGATGGTGCGAATCGGAATTGGGGTGGCTCGCGAGCTAGGCGCTCGGGGCTTGGTGAATATTCAGTTTGTCATCGTCGATGGCGAGGCTTACGTTCTCGAGGTGAACCCACGCGGATCGCGAACAGTGCCGTTTTTGAGCAAGGTGACCGGAATTCCGATGGTCGATGTCGCAACTCGCTGTATGATGGGTGAGTCGCTAGCTTCGATGGGATACTCGACTGGTTTGTGGTCGTTGGGGACTGATGGTCGGGCTTACTCTGGTGAGAAAGCTGCGAAATGGGCCCCGATCTTCCAAGGCGGCGTTGTGGACACTGCCCCAGCGGGGCCGTCGTCGGTTTATGCGGTGAAGGCGCCCGTCTTCTCGTTCCAGAAGCTGCGCAAGGTGGAGCCGATGCTTGGGCCAGAGATGAAGTCGACCGGCGAGATTCTGGGGGTTGACTCGACTTATGAGGCCGCGCTTTACAAGGCGTTCGTTGCGGCGGGGGTGAATTTTAAAGGCGACGGAGCGGTTTGTTTGACAGTTCGGGATCAGGATAAGGATCAGGCGGTGGATATTGGCCGACGGTTGCTGGCTAACGGTCGGCGAGTTGTGGCTACGCCGGGAACGGCTTCTTACCTGGCTTCGCACGGGGTGGATTGTGAGGTGGTTCAGAAGATTCAAGCAGGTTCACCGAATCTGTTGGAGCTGATTCAGTCGGGAGGAGTTTCGATGATGCTGAACACGGCCTCGTTGACGGAAACGAGTGAGAGCGAGGCGGCGCGGATCCGGCGCGCGTGTATCGAGACGGGGGTGCCTTGTGTGACTTCGATTGATACGGCGTCGGCGCTGGTTCGGGCATTGGAGATTTACGATGATCCTAGTCAGAGCACTTGTAAGCGGCTGGATGAGTATTTCGTGCTTGCCTAAACCAACGCCGCCGCAAATCTTCCGCTGAGGGTGACCATGGGGAGGCCAGCTCCGGGTTGGACTGAGCCGCCAACATAGAGAAGGTTTTTGAACTCCGGGTCCTGGTTGGACCAGGGGAACATTCCGAAGAGGCGGTGCTTCTCGTCTGCGCCGTACAGCGATCCCCGGAAGTTTCCATGCTCACGCTCGAAGTAGACCGGGGTTTGGATTCTCTGCATCTCAATCTCAGAGGGGTCGAGAATAACTCCGCCCTGGGCCATGACATCGAGCGTTCTCTGGACGCATTCGTTCGTTATGGCGGGCCAGTCCAAGTGATCTTCATTTGCTGGAGATGTGATGACGGCGAAGAGATTTGAGCAGCCAACGGGAGCAACGGATTGATCGGTATCCGAAGTGTTGTTGACATACACGATTGGAGCATAAGGGAAGACTCGTTCTTCGTAGAGTTCTTCGAAACCGGCTTCGAAGTTGTCCGGTACGAAAAGGGTGTGATGTTTTAGCTCGGGAAACTGACGGCGGACACCCATGTGGACGGTGAAGTAGGAATAGCTTGGTTTTGAGGGGAGTTCTCGGCCAAGCCAGCTTTGGGTTTGGACTCGGTCGCGATTGCAAATGAAGACTTGACCGGCGATTTTTTCACCGGTTGCGATCACGGCAGCTTTGATCTGGTCCGAAGAGGAGTCGAAACCGACGACTTGGGATTCGGTTCTGATTTCGACGCCAAGTTCGACAGCGAGTTTGGAGAAGGCTTCGGGGATTGCGGCGACTCCGCCCTTCGGATACCAGACTCCGTCTTGGAGCATGAAGTAAGGAATCAGGAGGGCACCCGGGGCCTTGCTGCGGTAGCTTTGGCCGCCGTAGGAAGGAAAGCCGTAGAAGAACGCCCGGAGCAGAGGGCTTTTGAACATCCCGTCTACCAGCTCTTTGTACGTTTTTCGCACATCAAACGGAAGGGCAAACTTGATCAGCGACGGATCGGCGAGCTGCCAGGGTTTGTCGTAGGGGTGGGCGAAGACGGACCTGTCGACAAGCGGCGCGATCTTAGTGAGCTTCGACCACATCAGGGCGAACTGAGCAGAATCTTCGGGAGCGATGCGGTCGATGAGGGCTTGGGCGGCGGGGTAGCCGTCAGGGATGTCGATTGATTCGCCCTTGAACATCACCCTTGTGATTGGGTTCAGCCTTACGAATTGAAGGTAGTCGTCGGGATTTCGTCCGGCGTCTCGGAAGACCTGCTTGTAGATTTCGGTGAGGATAATGATGGAAGGACCCGGATCCAAGGTGTAGCCGGACTCATCGATTCTGCCCGCCTTTCCGCCGACGCGCCCTTGCTCTAGAATGGTGACTTCGTGACCTTTGAGGCGACATTGGATAGCGGCGCTCAGTCCGCCCAAACCTGCTCCTACGATAACAACGGACTTCCTCATCTGCCTTGTTGCCTACGAGAAAACAACAGCTTTGCTCGCGGGAATCATGTGGAAGTGTAACGTGATAGGATAATGGCGGTGTATCGTGAGTTCCTTAAAATCGTGAATGGCACGTGGGCGCAGTTTGCTTGTGTAAGGTTTGCGAAGGATCACGAGCATCGGCGGGCGGAGTGTCCATCGTTTCAGCATTGCATTTGCAGGCGACCGGACAGATACTCTCTTTCGCCGCAGTTATCATCAAAACCTCCGAGGTGAAACCCAAACTCTGCTGGCTAGTCTCAACTTCGTGCTTCGGGTTCAAATTGTCAGAGTCGTTTTTCCTTTGCTGCTTGGAATTGTTTTTGGGGTTGCTAATGGCCAGACACTCACCACACAGAAACTCGGCGGACTGACTATTGATGCGCCAGAGGTTAAGCCAAGCTCTTCGAATCCGAGCATCACAGAGCACAGGCTGACCGGAAACGGGTTCAACATCATCATCGCCGAGGACAATCTCAAGGCGAATCAATACATAGAAGGATCTGGAAAACGCTACTACTCTTCGGCGGATTTCTACGAGGCCACTTTCGTCAACAGCTTGATTCTGCCGAGTCGCTGGACAGTCGCTTTCCAGAAGAACATGCCGCTTGGAAGTTACGAGGTCCTGTACGGAACGGTTGATGGCAGGTACTGCTACAAGTTCAAGTACGGAAAGTTCTTCATCTGGATCGATACTGAACAATCGCTCAAGCAACGAGATATCGTCTGGAAAATCATATCTTCGATCAAGATCAACTCTACGGGCGAGGCACCGCTTCAGGGCGTTCCGCATCCCACTCAGCAGATCCGCACTCCCTCGGTCGTTTTTAACATCGCCGATGCACCGGAGGTAAAGGGGAACACGACTAAGGGAATTCTTATCGGAGGGGCGTTTGTCGGGTTCAGCGAAACGATCATCTCGGACTCACCGACACATTACGCGGATGCACTGAGAATTGCGCAAGCAGTTGACCCCAAGGCGAGACCTGTGAAGTACTTTGACAACGGGTTCATTCTGTTACGCGTTGCCTCTACGAATAGTTACTCGCTCCTTTGGCGGGTTGGAACGCACAACTACACTGTGGCGATTGGCGTTTCGTCGGAAGAGGAACTGAAGAAGATCATTACTTTGACCGACGCCTCAGAAGAGGAAGCGCGCGCTCCCGAATTCTTCGGCCCCGTAGGCGGACATGTGCGGCACAATAAGTCGGCCTCAGTCGAGGGTTTATCCTATCGAGTTTGGAGTCCATTCGCGTTTACGGAGGGCAAGGCTGCCTCCTTCGGGGACGTGGGAGAGCGGATGCAGACGGAAAGCGAAGAGCACCCGTTCGCCTTTTTTATCATGGATTGCGGTGACAAGTTCGCAAACAGAGCGGAAGGTGAAGCAAGCTTGTTCGATAAGAAGTATTTCTATCCTAAGCCCTGTTTCTATCCGGAGCACTTTGGTGAGTTCATTTCTGCTGGTTATCGCTGGGTTACCTTTGGTAACGGGCGACTTGCGATGCACGTTCGATCGATCGCTCGAATCAAGAACAAGGCAAGTTACTCAGGGAGTTTTCGTGTCAACGATATCATCATTCTTGCGGGTAAGAGTCCTAAGGTCATAACCATTCGAGGAAACCGCAGCGCGACCCACGCCCAGCGTGCTCAGAAGGTGCTGCGATCCTTGTCGTTTAAGAACGATGAAGGTCAATACGACTACTTGTTCAGTGACGAAACTTACGACCAACCCTTCAATTGGTACGTTGCTTACTCGGGAACGACCTTTCCCGTTTCGGATATCCCGCAGAAAGGGACAGAGCGAGACGGTGAATCGGTAAGATTTAACTCAGTTCTTGCGAGGGCCAACTTTGCGCTTACATCGCTTGGAATGGCTGCTATATCAGCGGTTGAGCAGGATCCGAGGCGTCGATCTTTGGTGGACACGGCGATGGCTGACTTCAGCACTGTCGATGGCAGTGGGACCGCAAAGCTCTCGAGCGGACGAGAGATTGGTTTTGCTTTCGGTGGAAAATCACTCATTATCGAACTGAGCGGAAGCGGAACTTTCACGATTGGGTTTTTGTTTCCTGACCAATCAAAGATCATTCCTTACATTGAAGAGCACCTTCTGAAAGGTGCCAAGAACGTAAAGGTTAGCTGGAAACCGAAGTAAGGTACTCCCTCAACTGTCTTAGCCGCAGTGCATCATAATGAATCCATGATTCGGGTTGGGTTTGTGGGGGCAGGGCGGTTGGGTCGGGTTCATGCTCGGCATTTGATGCGGCTGCCGGGGGTGTCGGTGGGGGCGTTTGATGTTGTTCCTTCGTCTTCGGAGTCGTTTGCTTCGGAGGTTGGCGGGGTTGCTTACGGGTCTTTTGAGGAGCTTTTGGAGAAGAGCGATGCGGTTGCGGTGGTGACTCCGAGCGATGTTCATGCGGATTTTGCGGTCGCTGCGCTGGAGGCTGGAAAGCATGTATTTATTGAGAAGCCGGTGACGCTGTCGGTCGAGGCGGCGGGGCCGATTTCCGTCGCGGCTTCGGCGAGACCCGAGTTGGTTTGTACTGTGGGGCAGGTTTTGCGGTGGTTCCCGATGTACAGGCGGGCCCATCAGTTGGTGAAGGCAGGCGAGATCGGGGTTCCGGCGGCGTTGCGGATGTCGCGGGGTGGTGGGCTTCCTGGCGGGGGACGGGGGTGGTTTGAGGATCACTCGAAGTCGGGCGGAGTGTTTATCGACCTCGGGGTTCACGATTACGACTTCCTTTTGTGGACGTTTGGGCCGGTTGTGGAGGTTGTGGCACGTTCGGTGGGAGCTAAGACTGGTTCCGGGGCAGATTATGGGTTGGCGACTTTGACGTTTGAGAGTGGAGCTGTCGGGCACGTTGAGTCCACGTGGATGGACGCGGAAGATCCGGGGATGTCGTTCGAATTCTGCGGTTCGGGCGGAATGCTTGAATGGAATTCGCGGACTACCGGAACTGTTCGGGGCATGGGGCGCGTTGACGGGCACTTTATGCCGGACGACGATCCGTTCTTTGGACAGATGAAAGCGTTTGTTGATGCGATCCGGGGCGAGGCTTCGGTTACGGTTTCGCTGGCTGACGGGGTCGCGGCGCTTAGGGTTGCTGAGGCGGCGTTGGAGAGTGCGCGGTCAGGGATGCGGGTCAAGGTATAGGCTTGAGTTGTTCGCGGGGGCAGGCGACACGTGCCGATTACTTCGGGATTTTCCACCTGTGAACTTGGTGGTTCGTCAGGTCTGGGCTCGCTGGCGTGCGGTCTGGTCATCTTTGTCCAGATACCAGTTGATAACCTTCACGAGAATTTTGTATGTGAGCCAGAATTGGAGGCTGTAGATTCCGAGGACGGCAATAAAACGAGGAACGGTTCCCGCTGACCCAGCGAGATCGTAGATTGGCTTTACGACTGGTTCGAAGAGCTTTCCCAGTAGTGCTTGGATTGCGGCGAAGGCAAACATCCCCGCCAGGGTTCGGAAAAACACCGCTGAGAACTCAAGCGACCAGCCACCCATTCGACGAAGCACTATCCAATGAGTATATCCAGGATCGCTTTTGCAGTCAGTTTTTCGATGTCCGGCTAGCCAGATTGTTTGCAATCGATGAATGAGAGGGAGATCTGAGCTTGCGTTCATAATAGATTGGTGGTTTCCCAAGAAGTTTCGGTGGCGATTGTCGGCGCGGTACGCGGCTCGGCGTTGACCGGCTTTGATCTGCGGCTCTTCGCGATGCAGCAGCTCGATGCTTTGGAAACCTACAACTGGAGCGGGATCTATCGGCTTGAAGGGGAGATGCTGGTTTTGGACGCCTATGTGGGGGCAGAGACGGATCATACGCACATTCCGGTCGGACGAGGTGTTTGCGGAACCGCGGTCGCGGAAGATGCTAATCAGGTGATCGAGGATGTTCGGGAGCTCACCAACTATCTGGCGTGTTCGACTCAGACCCGGTCGGAGATTGTGGTTTTGATACGTCGCAGGGACCGGGTGCTGGGGCAGATTGATATTGATGGGCATACGGTTGGGGCGTTTGATGCTTCTGACGAGACCATGTTGGAATCAATTGCCGAGATTCTTGCTGAGAGGTGGGATTGAACCGGTTTGATGTGATTGTTGTTGGGGCGGGCCATGCGGGGATCGAGGCGGCACTTGCCTCGGCTCGGTTGGGGCTCAATACGGCTTGTATCACAATGCGAAAAGATCGGATAGGGCACTTGCCTTGTAACTGTTCGATTGGTGGTCCGGCGAAGGGGCATATTGCTCGTGAGGTGGATGCGCTTGGTGGTCAGATGGGAGTCACCACCGACTACGCTCTGACCCACATCCGGCGGGTTGGGACAGGGAAGGGACCAGCGGTTCAGACATTGCGAGCCCACGTTTGTAAGGATCTTTATCCGGTTCTCATGCAAGATGTTTTCGCGAAGCAGGCGGGGCTGACGGTGATTGAGGCGGCGGTTGAGCGAGTGCTTTGGACCGACCTTGGAGCGAAGGGCGTCGAATTGACTGATGGTTCGGTTATCGAAGCACGTTCGGTTGTTTTGACAACTGGGACGTTTCTAAATGGTTTGTGTCACGAAGGGAAGAAGCAGACGGTAGCAGCTCGGCACGGCGACGCGGCGGCGGTGGGATTGTCGGCTTCGTTGGCTTCGCTGGGAGTTCGGCTCAGGCGATTCAAAACGGGGACGACGCCTCGGATTGCGCTGTCGTCGATTGATTTTTCGAAGACCGAAGTGATGGAGAGTGAGGAAGATGCCGGGGCAATGAGTTTTCTGCACGACCGTTCGTTCCCCGAACGCACATTGCTACCTTGCTGGCAGACTCACACCAACATCCGAACACACGAAGTCATTCAAAACAACCTTCAAGAGAGTGCGATGTTCAGCGGCCAGATCGAAGGAATCGGTCCACGCTACTGCCCCAGTATCGAGGATAAGATCGTTCGGTTTGCTGACAAAGACTCGCACCCTGTGTTTCTTGAGCAAGAGACATGGAATGGAGAGGACGTTTACGTTCAGGGTGTTTCGACTTCGCTTTCGGCTTGGGTTCAAGAAGAGCTTCTGAGAACGATGAAGGGGCTGGAGAATATGGTGATGCTTCGCCCTGGGTACGCGGTGGAGTACGACATGGCGGATCCGCTGCAGCTCACTCCGCAACTGATGAGCAAGCTGTGTCCCGGCTTGTTCTTGGCAGGGCAACTCAACGGCACAAGCGGCTATGAAGAAGCGGCGGGCCAGGGGATCGTTGCTGGGATCAATGCGGCGCGCTGGTCGCGAGAGGATGAGCCGGTCGAGTTCTCGCGGACGAAGAGTTTCATTGGGGTGATGGTCGATGACCTAACCACGAAGGGAGTTGAGGACCCATATCGGATGCTGACTGCGAGGGCAGAACACCGGCTTCTACTTCGCCACGATAACGCAGATGAACGATTGACGCCGCTGAGCCGGGAAGTGGGGTTATGCGACGATAAACGTTGGGAGCGATTTGAGTCGAAACAAGAGGTGATCCAGAGGGGTCTGTTTGCTTTGGAATCCAACTACGTTTCCATCGCCGATGAAGTGGTTTTTGGTGAGCTTGGACTCAACGCCTCGAAGCAAAAGACGAGCCTTTTTGATCTGATGCGTCGCCCTGAGATTGGTCTTGCGAAGGTCGAAGAGATTGCCGCGAAAATGGGTCTCGAACTGGGTATTCCCTCAACTGGCGAGGCGAGAGACCAGATTGAACTGCAGGCTCTTTATAGCGGCTACGTCGTTCAGCAGAAGCGGATGGCGGAGAAGGCGCAGAAGTTGGACGAGCTTCGGATTCCGAATGATTGGAACTACGAGTTGGTGAACAGTTTGAGCTTTGAGAGCAAGGAGAAGCTGAGTCGTATCCGACCGACAACTGTGGGTCAGGCTTCGAGGATTCCTGGAGTTCGGCCCACGGACATCGCGCTGCTGATTGGTTACTTGCGCGGAAGGGTTGGTGGGAAGGCTTGAGGGGCTGGAAGCTTTTTGGAACGCTGTACGGTTCGATGGTTGGGCTAGTCGTGCTCACTGGTATTTTTGCCAGGTATTCGCCCCAAGGGCGTCAGGTTCTCCGCCTGGTTCGACCGGGCGAGCTGGTGATGGCGGCCGGCGTGCTGGCGGTTATCGTTGGCGGATTTGTCTGGCTGAACAAGCTGATGGATGAGGAGCAAGCTCGGCGCGGGAAATGACTTACGACGAGGCGGTCGCCTATATCGCCAGCTTAGCTCCGAGGGGATGGAGGCTGGGGCTGGACCGAATGGAGGAGTTCGCTCGGCGGGCGTCGCTTTTGCCTTCAGACCAGAAGTTCATCCACGTTGCGGGGACCAACGGGAAGGGTTCTACGACGGCGATGATTCAGAGTGCTCTTGTGGAGCAGGGCTTTTCGACGGGCGCGTTTTTCAGTCCCTATGTGGTTGAGCCTAGAGAGCGGGTTCAGCTTGGGCGGGAGTACATCTCCGAGGCGGAGATGGCCGAGATTACTGGCTACTTGAAGCCGATTGGTGAGAGTTTAAGCGAGACTGAATTTGGTGGAGTTACGGAGTTTGAGTTCAAAACTGCTCTGGGGCTAGAGTGCTGGAAGCGTAATCGGTGCGAGTTTGTGGCTCTTGAGGTCGGACTCGGAGGGAGGCTTGATGCGACCAATATCATCACTCCGGCTTGTTCGGCCGTTGTCAGCATCGGGCTGGATCACGTCAGTATTCTCGGAAATACGGTCGAGGAGATTGCTTTTGAAAAGGCGGGCGTTTTGAAGCCGGGGCGGCCAGCGGTTATTGGCGAGATGGCACCGGGGCCGTTGCAGGTGACTGAGCGACAGGCCGCTGAAGTGGGGGCTTCTATTTGGCGCCTTGGTATCGAGGTGCGGTTCGAACTCTTGGCTAACGGGAAGGTTCGAGTTCAAACTCCGACTTCGGAGATTGAGCTGGAACCGAGCCTTTTCGGGGCGGTTCAGCACCATAACGCGGCGGTTGCTTACGCCTGTCTCGAACTTGCGGGAGCCGTTCGTGATCACGCAGCGGTCCAGAAGGGTTTCTCGACAGCGGCGATTCCGGGGCGGTACCAACGGCTGCAAAGTCGCGGAGCCGAGTGGGTTTTCGATGGGGCGCACAATCCGCCTTCGGCCAAGGTTTTGGCGGCGATGTTGCATCAAGATCAGAAGCAGAATCTGATTTGCATTACGGGGATGCTTCAGGGGCACGATCCGGAGGAGTTCTATCCTCGAATCGCTCCTTTCGTGAAGGAGTTCTGGGTTATTCCGGTGGACAATCCTCGTTCAATGACGCCGACCGAACTCTCGGAAACTCTGGCTCAGCTAGGACTGAAAACGAGGACGTTTGACAGCACGGTAGCCGCCATAGAGGCGGCTGGCCATGCTGAGGATACGGAGGGGTACCTCGTTTCGGGGAGTTTTTATGCGGTTGGAGAAATTATGCGGCTGCTTCGATCGGCTCGGTAGAGACGCCGGCGACTTTGACTTCTAGGACGAGGTCTCGAATCTCTGGGCGCTGACGAAGGATTTTTGTGACGAGGCCCATTTCGGCTGCCATATCATTAAAGGTGGCGTTTGGCATCGGCTTGACTTCGCCGCGCATATAGAGCACGCCGTGCATTACATATAGGTCGGAGCGAGAAATGTCTATTCCGCGCCTTGCAAACTCTGCTCGTGCGATCCGCTGTCCCCGAAAATCGTTCTGATCTACCATGACACTTCTGGTGTTCCCGATGCCTTGCTGACTGACACCTGGTAAACGGTATAGCTGGTAAGCGAAACTGGTAATCGTTCGGGCATTGTGCTTTTCGCTATTCGCGATGGGCGGTTCGCTGTGGTGGGGGAGAGAACTGCGACGCGTTTTGGTGGGGACTTAGGTTCAACGGCGTGTGATTTTCTCGATTTTGGTGGGGACAAGTGGGGACAGGGATTTGGCTCTCGGTCATGGACTCTTGGCCCTTGTAGATGAGAGAACTGCGATGCATTTTGATGGGTAGTCAGGTTCAACAAACTTTTGAAATTTGGGCAAACGGGGGGTAAGCCTGGGTAGGCGAGTGGAGGTCGGAGCTGAGCTTCGTTCATCGCATTGCTCAAGAATCAGCGGGAGCAGGTGAGATGCGTTGACTTGATTTGGATGTATCGCGCGCAGTCTGCAGAATTTGATCATCTACTTATAGGCTAGGAAATCGGGGGTTTGTCGACCTGAGATTTGAGTTGGCGCGATCATTCTGATCGCGCCGGTTCCCACCCACCACGGCCCCGTTTGGGTGGTGGTTCGGGATTGGTGGCAGGTCTGGAAGTTTGGGCTCGCTTCGCTCGGTGGAATTTTGGCGGGGCGGATCTTGGTCTTTTGGGTTGGTGGACGGGTGGTGATGGCTCGGTCGTCTCACTGCTGAGAGGTTTTGTTGGCGCTCCGGAACATCCCTCGCCTCCAGGCGCTCGTGTTTTGACTCTGGCGACATGACGCTGAGGCGAGATTACTAAGCCGGAGGTGATTCCAAGTTGGGACACTGGTAAGCAGATTCTCAGAATCCCCAAGAGGTTCCTAAGCGGGCTTACCAGTGCCACTGCTGACTACTTCTGCTTACCAAGCCCACGAACGTAGCTAGCCGTAGGTGATTCCAAGTTGGGACACTGGTAAGCAGATTCTCAGAATCCCCGAGAGGTTCCTCGACGGGCTTACCAGTGCCACTCCTGACTACTTCTGCTTACCAAGCCCACGAACGTGGCTAGCCGCTGGCTCCAAGAGCTACGGATACGATGCAGCGGGAAGAACCACGTCCGTCACGAACGGCTCATCGGTCACGAACCTCAGCTACGACTGGGAGTCCCGGCTCACCAGCCTCAGCGGAGCAACAACGGCAAGTTACGCCTACAACGGCCTCGACACCCGCGTCAGCAAGATTGAAGGCGGAGTGACGACAAACTACGTCAGAGATGGCATTGGAGTAACCGCTCCTGTCATCCGCGATACCTTCGCCTCCTACACTCCCGGCACATCCGAGAAGAGAGGCACGACCACAACCTTCCTGCACTCCGGCCTCAAGAACGCCGAGATGCAGACGGACTCAGCAAAGGCCGTCTCCGCTACCAAGCAATACGACGCCTTCGGAAACGCAGTCGCCTCTACCGGAACCTGGCAAGGAGCGTTCGGCTACGCCGGAGGTTTCGGCTACCAAGAAGACGCCAGTGGCTTAAAACTACTCGGGCACCGATATTATGATGCAAGCACCGGACGGTTCTTGACACGGGATCCCGCACAGGATGGCCGGAACTGGTACGTCTATTGTGAGAGCGCTCCACTCACAAACTATGATGATTTGGGTCTAGGAGTTGTTAGGATTGTCGCCTCTATAGCTGGCGGGCTAATCGGGGGAATTATTTCGGGAGGAAATCCAATTGGTGCCGGTGTTGGAGCGGGACTCGGAGGTGCGATCGGTAGTGCCTTGGAACAGTACTTGGAGAAAGGTGAGGTTGATGCGACGGAAGCCATAATAGATGGTGTTACTGATGGAGTTACGTCCTACGTGGGTGGAAAGCTCCTTACCGGGGTCATGGCAAAACTGATGCCTGTCGATGAGATCGCACCAGGAGTGGTAGGAGCCATTCACAACACAAACCCCGGCGCCGCTGAGGGAATCATTAAGGAAGGATTCAAAGACGGCGTAATCTATGCCTGGCCGAGGCCCGTATCAACGGTAACGAATTTCATTGTTGGAAGCGGAACAAATACCGGCGGTGAAGTCATGATTGAAGTTCCAGCTGATATGATCACCAGAAACATGTGGGGCGCAATTGTCATCAAGTAAGAGCGCGACACTTAGAAAAATCGGTCGTTTTGTGGCTATTTTGTTGCTTGTAGCGAGCACGATAACCTTAGTGTTTGCTCTCGTATCAGCTACTCAAGTCCCGGAGAATCTTGCCTCGATCGTAGCTTCATTACTGGCCTTACCGATCTTTCTCGCAGTCATCGCTGGTGCCGGCTGGGTCTATGAAAAACTGCGGACACATCTAACCGGGAAATAGTCGGGTGACAGAAGCTCGTTCGAGCAAGATCGAGGGCCAACGTAGTTGGCAGATTTTTGGATCCCTCCACAGTCGCACTGTGGAGGGTGTCTCCCAACCTCCCTTCGATCCGACATATCAGGCGCCCACCACTTGGGGAGTATCTGTACAATAGCTCCAACCGCCTCATCTCGGTGGGACTCTACAACCCGTCACCATCTACAATGATCCGGTTCGAGTCGTACACCTACAACCTTGCAAACCAAATGACGAGCAAGACGACGAGCCCCTTGCGTGGGCGGGGCAAGCAGAAGAGGATGCGACGAGCCACTTG